>JAYEHH010000017.1:0-42440 GCA_034716235.1 Patescibacteria group bacterium
CAGAAATTACGAAACCAATAACCGCAAAGGAGCCTAGAAGAATTAGTAACCAACTCGCCAAGTTAAAAACAATTTCGCTAATTGATCCATCGGGCAATCCTTGCGCTCCCGCCTTAGCTAGCCCATCCCCCCAGGGGCCGGTGGCACCAGTGCTAGTACTCCCTCCGCTGGTCGTAGTATTTCCTCCACCAGTCATAACACTCCCTCCTGTACCAGGTGCAGTCATGTGCGTACCTCCTGAAGTTGGAGTTGAATCTGGAAGATGCGGAGTATGCTCTCCGCTAGTGGTTGTAGTGTTTTGAGGTGATACATTGCTACCTGGGCTTGGTGTATAATTAGAGTTAGGAATTACATCACTATCAGTATCTGAAGTTGTTGTTTCATTCCCTGAACCAGAATCCATACCAGCACTATTAATTATCTCATCTTCAGATTCGGAACCTACAATCCCCTCCGCTTTAATATAAGAAGGAATTACTGCCACAATTAGCAAAATTAGCAGTGATTTTATTATTTTTTGTTTCATGGGACAAAATTACAGAGTTAAAAGTTTATAAAGTTAAAAGTTTATAAAGTTCCTAGATAATTTTCAATTCACAAGTAAGAAATATTTCATTAAAAAATTGAAAATTGAAAATTGAAAATTATTCCAACAGTCCTGCTATCTGTTTAATAATTATAAACGATCCAATAGCAACCACCAGCCCAATAATTGAATACTTTAAATATTTTTTGGCAGTTTCTGCTTTTTCAGCATTGCCGTGGGAGGTAAAATACATAATTCCCGCCACTATAAAAGCGACAACGCCGGCTAGCCCTAGAATCCTCAATAAAAGCCCGGTTAAATTCCCCACCACTTCCGCTAAACCAGGCGAATCAGAAAAGAAAAGCACCGCTAGGGCAGATTTAGCAAAAATTATTTCTCCTAAAACAATAATTAGGAAAAGAAAATATCTATAAACCATATTTAGAAAATTGGAAATGCTAAATTATTTTGTCTTTGCCTGCCTGCCGGCAGGCAGGCGAGCTTGTCATTAGACAAGCAAAGCAATCCCGGAACATATAGGTAAGAACTTTACTAAGATAATGTTCTAAAAATTCACCGAACCTCTCATCCATGCATCAATAGCTTTAACAACCACAAATCCCAATAATCCAACAACTACCCCAATAATGGAGTACATCATAGCTCGCTTGGCATTTTCCATTTTATCTTCATAGCCAGCCGAGGTTAAATAAAAAATACCCGCTATCACAAAGCTAATAACTGCAATAGAGCCTAAAACTAATAATAACCACCCAACTAGATTAGTAACAACATCAACCACAAAATTATCAGTTTTGTTCTCTCCTGGTAAGCCAGTATCAGGATAAGTTAAATCAACCGCTAATGCTTTTTTGAACATTATAAAAGTTTTCTAAAAGTCCTCAGAAGTTCCACCTAACCATGCGTCAACAGCCTGGACAATTACATATCCTAATAAACCAACGATAACTCCGATAACTGAATAAATCATTCCCTTTTTAGCTGTTTCCATTTTTTCTTCATTGCCAGCTGCCGTTAAATAGAGAATTCCAGAAATTACAAAACCAATCAGGGCAATAGATCCTAGTAGAAGCAACAACCAGCTAGCCAGATTAAACACAATGTCATGGATAGTGCCCGCTGGAAGCCCTTGACCACCTGCGTCACCTTCACCCGCGCCCCAATCAGCCATTGTGACTAGAGGGGTCGCCATTGCCATCAAGGAAACTGGCATCAGCTTGAACATTTTTTGTTTCATCTTTCTTTTTTAAAATTAATTATAAAAAAATAAAGTAATTCTTATTGAAGTAAAGCATCTATTTGTTTCACAATCACCAATGCTCCGATAGCAATCACCAATCCCAACACCGAATAAATCATCTGCTTTTTAGCCTTGGTAGCTCGATCCTCATTGCCAGCAGAGGCAAAATAAATTAATGCTCCCCATATAAAACTAATTATACCAAGCATACCTGTTATTGACAAGAGGAGCGCCAAAACACCGGTTACTATTTCATAAGCGTCCTTGGCCATATCAATACTTGGATCGGAAGAAGTTTTATCAAAAATAGCATATATCTCTTTTAAGAATGTCTCGGCTCCTAAAATAATAACCAAACCAACTATCGCTCCCGTTATCATTTTCTTGGCAGCTGCTACTCGGTCTTCATTCCCTTGAGAAAAAATATACATTATTCCCGCAATAATTAAAACCGCTATGGCAATTCCCGCCACAAAGGTTTTCAAGACCTCAATAATAGATTTAGCTACATCTTCAAAGTTTGAATTTACCAATGGGTTCTCAAATTTAATAGAGTCTGCTTGCACATTAAAACTTAATAAGAATATTCCTCCAACTACCAAAAAACCTAGGGGAAGAATCATCTTTTTAAAATTTTTAGTCACTTGCATTTTCATCTTATTCTTAATTTTACCTAGCTTATTTTTATCAAAACAAAATTGCTATTTGTTTAACAATTATCAATGATCCAATCGCAATCACCAAACCTAAAATTGAATAGGTTAAGGTTTTTTTACCAATTTCTGCTTTATCTTCATTTCCACCAGCGTTCAGATACCAAATTCCACCAATGACCAGTCCAATAATCCCCAACATACCTAAGGAAGTAAGTAATAAAGAAATCACTCTGGTCATTACATCAAACATATCTTCTACGTCTTTCAAGTTTTCTATATTTCCTCCATCAACTGTAAATAAACCATCATTAATTCCCAAAGCGGTAGCAATTTCTTTAAGGAAAATAGCTGCTCCTACCGCGATGGCTAGTCCCATTACCGCGTAAATTACTATTTTTTTAGCCCTAGCCATTTTCTCGTCATTGCCGCTGGCAAGCATATACATAACCCCGCCAATAATAATAAAGATCAGAGACAGGCCGACAACAATTTTATAGACAGTATCTAGTATTGTAGCTATTAAATTAACAAGCATTTTATCAGGAAGTCCACTCCCCGTGGTACTTTCAATGGGATTATACAAAGCACCATTAGCTAACTCTGGAAACAAAAACAGACCCAAGACAAAAATTATCCCTAAGGTAAAAATTGATTTTAAAATTCTTTTTTTTGATTGCATAACTAGCATCTTATTTAGTCCCTATATTCTTTCAAGAGCACTTCTAATTTAGTATTAATTTTTTCTACTGCTTCCTTATTACTTTGCCAGCCCAAAGCTGCCCTCTCTATATTATCATTAAATATTTTTTGAATTTTTACTTCATCGGGCTGAAAAAAACTTTCAGCTATCAAAGCTTGTTGAGCAAAAATTCCCAGATCGGGTTGCTCCATTTGCTTTTGGATAACATCTTTGCGGGAAGCTGGCTGTTTAGTTATCTCAGTGTAAGCACTAACCTGTTCCTCTCCACCTAAAAACTTTACGAATCTCCAAGCTTCTAATGGTTTATTGGCTATTTCAGCTGATTCTCTAGAAACCACATATCCCCAATAATTAGCATAGGTTGATTTATCATTAGGATTCGCTTCCTTTATTTGAGGAATCCCGGCCACTTTAAAATTCAATTGAGGAGCCTTACTTTTTATGGTCTCAATGGCGTAAGTATAATTAATCATCATAGCTACCCTACCCTCAATAAAGGCATCTACCGAATGATGCATCCTTGAATTCCAAGAATAATTTGGGCTGGCTCCATCAGCAAAGCTGGTATAAAAATCCATAGCTGTCATGGCTGGCCAAATCAATTTGCCCGTATCTTGGCTTTGAGTTTTAACATCTACGGAAGATTCTAATGTCTCTGGATTAACTATGGAACATCCCGACTGCAACATTAACATCGCCAAAATATCTCCAGCTCGATAAACATTGTCAGCCGTTCCCATAGCAGCTCCAGCTTGAATTATATTATTATATTCATCTACTCTAGTTAATCTTTCCGCGTCCTTTTTAAATTCATCCCAGGTCGTGGGCGGTTGAGCAATCCCTACATTAGCTAAAAGATCTTCATTATAAAAAAGAGCCATGGTATCTACCGTTAAAGGCATCCCATAAATATGATGGCTCTTTATAAAATCTGCTCCTGCCACATTTACAAAAGCTTCTCTATACTGACGCTCCGTAAGTAATGGCTCCATTAATTTAGGCGGTTTTTTACAACCACTCTTCCCCTCAACGGCTTTATTATAAATGGACTGAGCCTCTTCTAGACTTAACATCAAATCTAAATGTTTTACTGGCCAAGTATGGTGAGCTAAAAATATATCGGGACCATTTCCAGCAGCAAAAGCCTTGATTAACTCATCCTCATATTCATCATAAGTAAATTTACGATATTTAATTTCAGAGATTTGACCATTATTTTTTTTATACTGACTAATTACTTTTTCTATCATATCGGAATCATCCCAAACTCCCCAAATTTCTAAAGGAGCCACTTTTGAGGCAGGTGTTTCTTTGCATCCACAGCCACCCAGAAATAATAATCCTCCAAGCGTCAAAATAGCTAATCCAATTTTTGTTTTATTCCCCATAATTTTTAGTTAACTTTTCAAAATTATTCTTGCCCTGCTTCTAGCTGACAATCCCTAATTTTACTGTTACCCCCAACCCTACCATCAAACTTCTGCCCCGCATTCACTAGATTATCTCTGTCTGTTGGCAAACAAGAAAACAACAAAAATAACATTATTCTTTGATAAATACCTTCCCCCAGTGATAACCACCAACATCTAAATCCTTTTTAAATGTTAGTCCATTTTTAGCACAGAGTTCCACTATTTTTTCGGGGTCGGCTAAAAGTTCTGCCGGAGGAGCTATTGATAACTTGCTGTTTGCCCAATCTATAATCGCTAGCTCCTTAGTTTGCTTTAGCACACTACCAGCCTCAGCAATTATATTGTCTCGTCTCTGATTGGAGAACATAACATTAGAAATCATCACCACATTCATTAATTCACCTTGCATAATTTTTTGGACATCTCCTCTTGTTTCTATGTCCGCCCTGCCAATAATAATATTATTTAAAAAATTTAATTTAGCTGCACTACTAACCGCCTCTAATGGACTTTTCAAAATATCAATAGCGTAAACCTTGCCTTCCTCACCAACTTTCTTGGCCACCGGGATTACAAAAAAACCTCTACCGCAACCTAAGTCAGTCACTTTGTCTTTCTCTTTTATATCAAGTTGCTCAATGACCATTTCTGGGTTGAGATAATCTGCAGGTTTCATTTTAGTTTTAATTTTATTTTTCATTTTCATTTTGAGATTAGCTTACTTTTCATGAAAGCTCCAAAAAATGATTATATTTTAGTCGCCTTGGTTAAAGTTGCTTGGGCTAATTCATCCCCACTTTTTAATCGCATTACTTTTACCCCTTGAGTAACTCGCCCTAATTCTGAGATACTGTTAGTTTCTATTCTTATTATATTCCCATGACTAGAAGTTGCAATGATATCAGTAACTCCTTCATCTTTGCAGACTAAAGAAGCGTGTGCTATTTTACCATTCCGAGCAACAATCTTCATGGTCTTCAAACCACTTCCTCCACGTTTCTGTATCTTATATTTACTAATACTGGTTTTCTTCCCATACCCTTTTTTAGTAATTACCAATAATTTCTTACCTCTAGTTTTTTCGTAAGGAATAACATCTACTCCGATAACTCTATCATCTTCCTTCATTTTTATCCCCCTCACTCCAGCAGCTGCCCTTCCCATTGACCTAACATCTTCCTCTTTGAAACGAATAGCTTGACCCTGCTCAGTAACTATCATAACTTCATCTTTACCAGAAGTTAAATTAACCCATTGTAATTCATCGCCTTTCTTTAGTCTTATGGCAGCTATCCCTGATGTTCGAATATTAGTAAATTTTTCTAATTCTACTTTTTTAACCAACCCCATCTTAGTGCCCATGAAAAGATATTTGGCTTTCATTTTAGAGGATATTGCAAGAATGGCAGTAACTCTTTCCTTTTGAGAAAGAGAAAGAAAATTAGCAATAGCCTGCCCCTTTGACAAACGCGAGCTTTCATTAATCTCAAAAGCCTTAGTTAAATACACCTTTCCAGTTTCACTGAAGAAATAAATACTATCATGAGTTCTGACCGTAAAGAGAAAATCAATCACGTCATCTTCTTTGGTAGCTGCTCCAATAATCCCCACTCCTCCACGCTTCTGCACCTTATAAGTATCTGGACTCATTCTCTTAATGTAGCCTCCACGACTCATCATAATTATAGCATCTTCTTCAGGCACCAAATCCTCATCGGAAAATTCTCCTACTTTATTTTTGATAATTTTAGTTTTTCTTTCATCCCGATATTCCTTCTGTAAAATTGCTAACTCTTCTTTAACTACTCCCTTAATTTTCTTTTTAGATTTCAAAAGATCTTCTAAAATCTTAATTAATTTTTTCTTTTCGGCCAATTCGTCATCTATTTTCTTTCTTTCTAAACCGGCTAAAGTTTGTAGCTTCATCTCTAGAATAGCTTCCACTTGTATATCCGTGAATTTAAATTTTTCAATCAAGTTAACTCGTGCCACCTGTTTATCTTTAGAGGCTTTGATTATCTTAATAACCGCATCAATGTTGTTAATCGCCTTCTGCAAGCCTTCTAAAATATGAGCCCTATCTTTGGCTTTATTCAAATCAAATCTGGTTCGTCTGGTTACTACTTCAATCCGATGATCTAAAAAATACCCCAACATTTCCTTAACATTCATTACTCTTGGTTGGATTCCGCCTTCTAGGGCTAGCATATTAAACCCAAAATTTTTCTGAAGATCGGTAAGATGATAGAGCTTATTAAGAACTTTTTTAGGATAGGCATCTTTCTTAAGTTCAATTACTACCCTAATCCCTTCTTTATCTGATTCGTCTCTAATATCTCTAATACCATTGATTCTTCCACTCTTAACTAAATCTGCAATTTTAGTAATAGTAGCTGCCTTATTTGATTGATAGGTAAGTTCGGAAACTACAATATTAAACCGTTCTTTTTTAGTTTCTACTATATTACATTTAGCTCGAGTAACCACTCTTCCTCTTCCAGTGGCATAAGCTTCTGTAATGTCTTGTTGAGAATAAGCAATTCCACCGGTGGGAAAATCAGGTCCCTTGATAAACTCTAGTAAATTTTCTACTTCACACTCAGCATGATCAATTAAATAAATTAGGGCACCAGTAACTTCACCAACATTGTGGGGAGGAATATTAGTAGCCATCCCTACCGCAATACCTACCGCCCCATTAATGAGAAGTTGGGGCAGGGCCGCTGGTAAAACTTGTGGCTCTTTACGAGAAGCGTCGTAGTTATCAATAAAATTAACAGTATCTTTTTCAATGTTTTTTAATAATTCTTCGGCGATAGCTGTCATACGACATTCTGTATAACGCATTTGAGCAGGACTATCTCCATCAACAGAACCAAAGTTTCCCTGACCATCAACCAATGGATAGCGTAAGGAAAAATCTTGAGCTAACCTAACCATAGCTTCGTAAACTGAAGCATCTCCGTGCGGATGATATTTTCCTAGCACATCACCAACAACCAGCGCTGATTTTCTATATTTCGTATTATGAGCCAGCCCCAGTTTGTGCATAGAATAAAGAATCCTTCTTTGACTTGGCTTTAAACCATCCCGAACATCCGGCAAAGCTCTAGCCACAATGGTACTCATAGCATAGTCAAGATAAGAGGTCTTCATCTCTTCAGTGATTTTTCTCGATTTTATGTAACCAATTTCTCGTTTTTGATCTTCAACTTTTTTAGCTTTCATAATTTTCAAAAATTTTTCTTATTGCTTTGTGCCCTTTAATGTTATTACTCCCTCTTTTATTTCTCCTGCCAATCCTCTAATTTTTTCAAATAAACCCTTTAATTGTCGACCTTGATTTGTCTCATTAACAGCCGAAAAAGGATTTTCACTTTTCGTAAACTCTGATTTTAAAGAAATAATTCCCAAAATCAAAAGCAAAATTAAGCAAGTGGCTACTACAAAAACTTGAATTTTTTTTCTTTCTTGCACCGACTTGCCTTGAATTTTTTTAAGACTTCTTACTATAAAAACAGATAATGACATAATCTAACTTGAATATCAAGGAAATTAAATTTCGAGCTCCACCACTTTCATTTCTTCTTCCTTAAACATATCTTTCTTAATTTTTAGATTAGCTAACTTTTCTTGCGGTTTTATTCCTAACTCTTTATAAAAAGCACTTACTTCTGCTAGCCCTTCAATTTTAATCCCTGGAACATTGTAGTGCATCGCAATTACCATGGCTGGTTCAATTGATTTTACTACATTCACCGCCTCCTTGGAACCAATGGTGTATTTACCACCAACCGGCAATATGAGAATATCTACCTCTCCAAATTTATCAAGTTGCAATTTACTTAAAGGATGTCCCAAATCACCCAAATGGCCGATCCTTACATTTTCACTCTCAAGAACATAAACTGTATTAAGCCCTCGTAATTTACCCTCTTGATCATCGTGATAAGTTTGGATACCTGCTACGCCTACCCCTCTAAAAGTATATTCCCCAGGGCTATTAATAAGAAAATGGGTTCCTTGCAATGCACTAACATTATTATGGTCATGGTGATCGTGAGTTACTAAAACTAAATCAGCTTTCCCGTGAGGAGGTTTAATTTTTGCATCCTTGCCAAAAGTATTCTCATCAAAAGGATCAATAAAAATTGTTACTTTGTCCTTGTCTACTTCTGGCTTAGTAACAATCTTAAAGCAAGAATGTCCACAATAATCAATTTGCATAATTTTAAATTAAACATTAAAGAGTAAGAATTTCTCAATTCAGCCTAACATCAATTTTATTCTTAAATTTCTCTTTTATTAATTTACCATAAAAATTAAACCCTTGCAAAAATAGATATTAAGAGATAGACTAAAACAGTTAAAACATACCCAAAAACAGTTAAGGGCTTTTATTTAAAGCGGAGATAAAGGCACTTTTTAATTATTAAATCCGTGTTATTTTATTTATGACAATAACAACTTCCCCCAAAGATGAATTGGCTACAAACTCTCCTATGGATGAATTATTAGCCAAAACCAAAACACAAATACCCGAAATTGGAAATTTAGTAAAGGGGTCTGTGATTGATATTAGTAAAAATGCAATTTACTTAGACTTAGGGATCTTAGGTACCGGTTTAGTCATGGGTAGAGAAATGAAAGACGGCCTAGGAATCTCAGATAATTTAAAAAAAGGAGATACTGTAGAGGCCACTGTTATTGAGCTCGAGAATGAAGATGGTTACATGGAGCTTTCCCTAAGAGAGGCTGGATACGAAAAAACTTGGGATGAGATAGAAAGGAAGAAAAAAGAAGAAGAAACAATTGAAACTAAAATATTGGCCGCTAACCGAGGAGGTTTAATGGTAGAAATTAATGGAATAACTGGATTTTTACCAGTTTCCCAGCTCGCCAATGAAAATTATCCTCGAGTAGAAGATGGAGACAAAAATAAGATTCTTCAACTTCTTAATGGCCTGCTGGATAAAATGATTGATGTTAGGATTATTGACATAGATCGAGAAAATGAAAAATTGATTGTTTCTGAAAAAGCTACTCTTTCTGAAAAAGAAGAAAAAGAAATCAAAAAATTCAAGGTAGGAGAAATAGTAGAAGGAACCGTAAGTGGAATTGTTGATTTTGGAGCCTTTATAAAATTCCCTCCAGTGGGGAAAACTATGAAAAACACTGATTCTAAAGATGTTTTAGAAGGCTTAATCCATATTTCTGAATTAGCTTGGCAACTAATCAGTAATCCCCATGACATTGTAAGAGTAGGAGAAAAAGTAAAATGTAAAATTATTGGAATAGACAATAATCGAATTTCTTTTTCCGTCAGAGCTCTTGAAAAAGATCCTTGGAGCCAAGTAAATAAAAAATATAAGGTGGGCAGTATTGTTAAGGGAGAAATTACTAAATTCAACCCTTTTGGAGCCTTTGTTCAATTAGATAAAGATATCCATGGGTTAGCTCATATATCTGAGTTGAATCGTCTTGCCCATGGTAAAAACATAGAAGACCTCCTTAGTGCTGGTGAATCTTATAAATTTAAAATTCTATCTATTGAACCAAAGAACCACCGTATGGGGCTTTCTCCAATTATTGCTACCAATCAAACGACTAAGGACGAGCAGAAGGAGAAAGTTTCTAAGCCATCAAGCAATAAAGTTAAAAAAGAAACTGTTGTTAAGAAGAAAGAAGTTAAGAAGGATGAGGAAGATAAGAAAGATAAAAGTAAAAAGAAAAAAGTTGAGAGTAAAAAGAAAGTTAGAGGAAAGAAAGTTGAAGGAAAGAAAGCGGTTAAGACCAAGACAAGTACCAAGAAAACTAAGTCCACGCAGAAAAAAACCATTGCTAAAAATAAGAAGAAAGCTTCTAAGAAGCCAGCGACGGCTAAAGTCGCTAACAAGAAGACCAAAAAAAATGAATGAAATCTTTCCTTCTTAAAATTAATCGAACCATTAAAGCCAACTCTCTATTAAAAGATGGTGATCGAGTAATCATAGGTTTTTCGGGTGGACCAGACTCGACTTGTTTACTTTACACTCTGCTTGCTCTCAAAAAAAAGTATCGACTTAAACTAATAGTGGTTCATCTTAATTATGGAGCTAGAACAAATGCTTCTAAGGATGAAAATTTCTGTAAAAAAATTTGTCACCAAGAAAAATTAAAATTCTACAGCTACCAGGTTAATAAAAATGTTCTCCGCTTCTTCCCTGCCAATCCAAAAAAGAAGAAGAGTAACCGATCTTCTATCTTTAAACTTCCTCATCATTTAACTACAATTACTAATTTTGAAAATCGAGCTCGAGAAATTAGATATCACCTCTTTGATAAACTGGCCCAAGAAAATAATTGTTCTAAAATAGCCATAGCCCATAATGCCAATGATCAAGCAGAAACAGTACTGATCAATTTTTTAAGAGGTAGCGGTTTAAGAGGCATTGGGGGGATGCATCACCAACGAGGGAAAATTATCCGTCCCCTGTTAGATATTAGTAGAAAAGAAATCCTTCTTTTTCTAAAAAAGAAACAACTTAATTTTAGGACTGACGAGACCAATGCCGATCTTACATTTACTAGAAATAAAATTCGGCATCAGTTAATTCGAAATATTGAAAAGAAATATAACCCTAATATTATACAAACCCTCCAAAGAAATTCTGCACTTTACCGAGAAGCCGAAACATTAATTAATCAATTAAGCGAGCAGAAACTCCAAGAATGCTTTAGCAAAAAAACCAATCGGCAAATTGTGTTAAATTGGAAGAAAATGAAACCTGAACCATTCATCGTCACCGCCACTGCTCTGAGAACAGTAATTTTTAGCTTGAGAGGAAATTTGGGCAACATAAGCCAAGATGTTATCAAGAAAATGGTGCACTATCTCAATAATCCTCATAAGAAAAAAGAATTTTCAGAAATTAGTAAATTGACCATTAAAAAGAATGGTGATAAAGTAATCTTTGAAAGAGTGTAGGGACGGTTGGAAAGTTTGTAAAGTGACCATCAGTTGAAAGTTCATAAAGTTAGAAAGTTCATAAAGTTAGAAAGTTCATAAAGTTATCAAGTTATCAAGTTACAATTAAAACCTATTATGAAACGAATTGTTAAACATATTGCCACCATCTTACTTATTTTTCTAGTAATTTCAGGAATTTTTGCTATTTACAACAATCCCTCTAAGGAGATAGCTGAGATTCCTCTCAACGAGGTGGCTCAAAAAATAAATAACCAGCAGGTTGCCTCAATAACCGTTTCTCAAAATAAACTTAAAATTGAATTAAAGGATGGCGAGGAAGTGACTTCTCAAAAAGAACCAGAATCTGGTCTTACAGAGTCACTTAACAACTATGGAGTTACTGAGGAAAATTTACGAGAAGTGAAAGTTTCTATTAAAGAAAATGCGGGGGCCAGTTTTGTACTGAAAACACTACTACCAATTTTTATTCCTTTTATTTTTATCGGAGCATTTTTATGGTTTATGATGCGTAACGCTCAACGAGGTAACAGCCAAGCTCTAAGTTTTGGAAACTCTCGGGCCAAGATGCAAAACCCCGAGGATAAAAAGAAAAAAGTTGTTTTTAAGGATGTAGCAGGACTTAAAGAAGCTAAAACAGAATTAGAAGAAGTGGTTGAATTCTTACGTTTTCCTAGAAAATTTGAACAATTGGGAGCCAAGATTCCCCGAGGAACATTATTACTAGGACCTCCCGGCTGTGGTAAAACTTTACTCGCTAAAGCCGTCGCTGGAGAAGCCAATGTTCCCTTCTTCCATATCTCTGGATCTGAATTTGTAGAAATGTTCGTAGGTGTCGGAGCCAGCCGAGTGCGCGATCTTTTCAAACAAGCCAAAAAAAGAGCTCCGGCTATTGTTTTTATTGATGAGATTGACGCTGTAGGTCGTCAACGAGGAGCTGGCTTGGGTGGTGGTCATGATGAAAGAGAACAAACTTTAAATCAAATTTTGGTGGAAATGGATGGCTTTGATACTGGAGATAATGTGATTGTTATTGCTGCTACTAATCGACCTGACGTTTTAGACCCAGCTCTTTTAAGACCTGGTAGATTTGATCGTCATGTTACCATAGAAAATCCTGACATTACCGACCGCAAAGCCATTCTGAAAATCCATACTCGTAAAAAACCAATGAAGAAGAATATCGATTTAACAATCATTGCCCAAAGAACCCCTGGATTTTCAGGGGCAGATTTAATGAATTTAATGAATGAAGCTGCTATTCTCACTGCCAGAAGGAACAAGAAGACGGTAGGAATGCCGGAGCTAACTGAATCTATTGAGAAAGTAATGTTAGGACCAGAAAGAAAAAATAGAATAATTTCCGCTAAAGAGAAAAAAATAACTGCTTACCATGAAGCTGGTCATGCTATCGTCGCCCACTTTCTACCTCATGCTGACCCGGTTCACAAAATATCTATTATTTCCAGAGGTAGAGCTGCTGGTTACACTTTAAAACTCCCCTTGGAAGATAAGCATTTCCAAACCAAAAGCGAATTCTTAGATGAAATTTCAGTGTTATTAGCTGGTCATGCCGCCGAGAATATGATATTCCACGACTTAACTACTGGTGCTTCTAGTGATTTGAAACAATCTACTGAGATTGCTAGAGATTTAGTAACTCGTTATGGAATGAGTAAACTAGGACCAATTGTTTGGGGGAATAAAGAAGATGCCGTTTTTCTTGGAAAAGAAATCCATGAAGGTCGCAATTATTCAGAAGAAATGGCAGCTCAAATTGACCAAGTAGTTACTAAATTTATTCAAGAAGCTCAAACAAGGACAATCAAGCTCTTAGAAAATAAAAGAAAAGAGTTAGATAAAATTGCTAAAGTTCTTCTTAAACAAGAAACCATTGAGAAGGACGAATTTGAATCTTTAATGAAAAAACATGGTGCCACTAAAGAAAAAACAAAATCTACCTCCAAGGAAAAACCAAAAGAAAAAGAAACAAGAGGCAAAAATTGATTATCTAGGTCTAATAAAACGATCTCTAAACATTACTTTCAAGAATAAATTCTTGTGGATTTTTGGTATTTTCATTGCCCTAACTTCTGGAGGTAGTGGAGGTGGAAATATAGGAGGAAATTTTAGCGGAGAAGATATGGAAAAAAATCTTGAGAGTTGGCAAAAAAAGGTCGGTATAGTAAACAGCGCAGATATTCTTCAAGCTGTAAACTTTTTCCTACTTAGCCATTGGGTGATTATCCTAAGTATTGGAATTATTTTATTCCTTATAATAATTGCTATAAACGTTTTTGCTTTGATTAGCCGTGGCGCTCTCATCGACGGAATAAATAAGCTAGATACTAAAATAAAGACTGGGTTTAAAGATGCTTTCAAGGTTGGAGCTAACAGATTCTGGCGTTTATTGGGCATTAATTTCACCATTGGAAGCTTTGCCTTGATTGTAGCAACGATTATCGCTACCCCTATAATTTTTTTCTTCTTAACAAAAACCTATGCAGTGGCTATTATTCTTTTAATTTTAGGTATCATCCTTTTCTTGTTTATTCTAATACTTCTTTCTCTTATTTCTCGTTTTGCCTTCTTATTTACGGTGTGCGTTAATCAGGGAGTATTTGCCTCCCTGAGCTCAGCCTACAGCCTCTTAATCAAAAAAACTACCAAAATTATTATCGCTTGGCTAATTGGAATCGCTCTTAATTTAGTAATTGGAATGGCAACCCTTTTTATCCTGTTGCCATTTATTATTATCGGCACCTTAATAGCTGGAACTTCATTGGCTATTTTTAATATAGTTGGATTAATTATGTCAATAGTCACTTTAGTTTTCTTACTTATAATTATCGGGTCCTTCTTAAAAGGAGTCTCCTTGGTTTTTGTTCAATCCTTCTGGGTCTTATTTTTTAAGGAAGTGGCGGGAGAAAAAATAAAAGCTAAAAAATTAAAAGCTAAAATTAAAGAAAATATACCAGCCAAGCTAACCGCTGGTTAAAAATAAAATGAAAAAAAACTTTTTTCTTTTTCTAGCCCTAATTGTATTCTTGACCTTTTTAATTGGGGTAGGCTATAAAAAATTTAACGCTCCCCAAAAAACTACTCCTATAGATTCAACCGATCAAAAATACTTAGACCAAAAAGCTTCCGAATTAAAGAGGACCATTAAAATCAAGCAAAGTTTTTGCGAGAATCCTTACTTCCCCATAATTCCTGGAGCAAATTGGAAGTATAATTTAGTTTCTGATAAAGTTACAGCTATTTTAGAGATTAATGCTCCCGCATTAAAAGATGAAACTCAACCAATCAATATCCGACTTCGCTCAACCAACCAAACAGCTCAAACTAAACTTTTCTGTTCTCCAGAAGGTATAATTGCTAACAGCTTAACTTTTCTCTCTGCCTCCTCTCTGTACCCTCCAGAAGCTACGGTTGACATTGAAATCCAAGAAGTAGCTGGTTTCTTCTTACCCAAGAATTTAGATAAAACAACTGCTTGGAATTTTGAGTTAACCACAATCCATCGCTTAATAACTAATGAAAATATCAGTGCTGATCAAGCCTTCAAGCAAGATTATCAAGAAAAAATAAATATTACTTTCAACTCTGTCGGAGAAGAAAAACTTGACACTTTGTTAGGAAAAATTAAAACCCACCGCATTGATTCTTGGTGGATTATTGAAAAAAATCTTTTACCAAAAGAAGAAGCAGAAGAAGAAAATAGAGATATAAACAATATTGCAAACAATAACATCGAAATTACTATGGCCACTTGTACTTTTTGGGTAGCAGATCAGACCGGAATAGTAAAATCTACTTACCAGGAAAAAGCTCATCAACCAATAGTACTAGAGTTACGTAGTTTCCAAATCCCAGCTATTCAATAACTTTAGATTACTCCTCCCAATAAAATTTTGAGTATAAATGTTACTCCTAAGAATAAAAAATTTCCTCCAAAGAGAATAAATACCATCAATAAAATAGTACCATATTTATTCAAAAACTCTTTAACATTGTTCATCGAAGGTGGTAGACAATCCATCAACACCCTAGAACCATCTAGGGGCGGTACGGGGATAAGATTAAACAGCCCGAAAGTCACATTGATAGCCACCAATAAAATCATCAATTCTAAAAAATTATCTGTCCAAGAAGCCAATACTGCATCTGGCAAAAATCTCAATAGCAAAGAAATCACAATTGCTATTAGAAAATTTGACCCTGGACCGGCTAAACTTACCCAAGACTCACCATGTTTCCCTCTTAGATTATAAGGGTTCACAGGTACTGGCTTAGCCCAACCAAAAACAAAGGGAGCTTTTGTCAAAATAAGCACCAAGGGAAGCAAAATGGTACCAAATAAGTCCAAATGTTTTATAGGATTGAGCGTTAAACGGCCAGAGTATTTAGCGGTAGGATCTCCCAGTTTGTAAGCCACAAATGCATGCGAGAATTCATGCACCGTTAAAGCAATGATAAGACTAATTATTTGCGATACAATAGTTAATTCCATTGACATTTCAATTTAAATGTTTAATATCTGATAGTATAGCTTATCAAAAATAAATATCCAAGCTTTTTGGACATTTGTATTTTATTTTTAATTTCTATTTTTCCATGGCTAGATCCTGTGATATTTGCCACAAAACTTATAACAAAGCTCAATATGTAAACAAATTGCGTGGTCAATATAATCGCGCAGGTATTAAAATCCAAAAAGCAAATCTCCAACATAAAAAAGTAAATGGGGTTAAAATGTTACTCTGCACTAAATGCATAAAGAACTTAACCAAGGTTAGAAAAAGCGTTAAAAGAAAAGTAAAAGCTAAAGAACAAATCACTAAATAGCTACGGATTAAATTTTATTTATATTTAGCCCGTCTCAATCTTTTTCAGCAATTCTTTCACCACCTTTTTGTCGTTCCACTCTATTAATTTATTACCTACCTTCATATTCTCTTCCGCTCCCTTTCCGGTAATAACAACAATATCTCCCCTGTCGGCTGATATTAAAGCTTTTTTAATAGCTTCCCGACGATTCATAACTCGAAAAGCATTCTTGCCTTCAATTTTACCTCCAGCCGTTACTCCTTCAAAGATTTCGTCAATTATTTGCTGAGGGTCTTCATAGTAAGGATCTTCGTTGGTTACAATAATTACATCTGCGTATTTAGCTACAATTTTTCCCATAATGGGTCGCTTGCCACGATCCCGCTGGCCACAACTCCCAAACACCCAATAAAGACGGGCCTGATTGTCAACAACCTTACTTAGCTTACTACGCAATAATTGCCCCACCTTTTCCATTGAGTCAGGAGTTAAAGCATAATCAATAATAATTTCTATTCCTTTGTCGTTCGAAACATCATCCATTCTGCCTGGTACTTTCTTTATTGAAGCCAATGCTCTTTTGATAATTTGATTATCAATTTTTAAAATTTTTCCTACCCAGATTGTAGCTAAGGCATTCTCAATATTAAAAAGTCCCGGAAGCTTTAATCTGTATTCTTCTTCAGCTATTTTAAATAAAGAACCACTTTGTTTAAGCTCAATATCTTGAGCTTGCAATAAATGCTTGGGATCTTTTATAAGTTTAATCTTTTCCTCCGCTTTCATTTCAACTTTCTGCTTTAGAGAAGTTGCCCCATATTCTAAAGAAACAGAGCTCCCCGAATCATCTAGATTGGAAGAATTAGAATCTAGAGAGTTAGCCTTTGGAGAATGAGAGTTTAGATGATGAGAATTTAGAGAACTGGAAGCTGAAGAGTTAGAATCTAAAGAGTTAGAATTTAGAGAGTTAGAATCAGTCATTAAATACCCATAGCTCTTAGCGGGATTTTCCGTGATAAACTCTTCTGGCTTTTCCATTGAAAGATTGATTACGGAAAATCCCGCTTCTCGTCCGTTTTTAAAAGAAGTTTTTTTACCAGCCAAAAACTTAAACAATTTTAATTTAGCTTGACGGTATTTTCCCATCGTCCGATGATAATCTAAATGTTCTCGAGTAACATTGGTAATCACTCCTATATCATAATCAGTACCCCAAACTCGATTTTGGTCTAAAGCGTGAGAAGAAGTTTCAATTACTACAAATTCGCATTTCTCCTTAACACACTGAGCTAAAAATTTTTGGTGAGCTATGGAATTAATAGTAGTAAACTTGGTTTTATTAACCCACTTTCTTTTTCCAATTTGAAAATTAATAGTAGAAACCATTCCTGTTTTATGCCCTGCCTCTTCTAATACTCCATTAATCATCTGAACGGTGATTGTTTTTCCATTGGTCCCTGTGACTCCAATTACAAAAAGTTTTCTAGAAGGAAACCCATAAAAAAAATTAGCTCCCACAGCCACTAAAAGATGATAAAAATTTTTGAGACGCTGAATAAACATAGCTCAGACTGACTAAATAAGTTATTGAGCGAAGAATAGTCTGTTAGTTTGATTGAATCCCCTAATTAAATATGGCGCGGTAGTAACTTAAGAATTTTTTCTATCGCTTGATTGGGGTTATTATCTTTCATGGAAATATAGGTGTCGGCGCCCGCTTTCTTTGCCTCTTTAATTTCCTCCTCATGATAAATATTATCCAAGACAATGATTGGAACATCCTGAAACTTTTGGCTGGCCTTTAATTCTCCGATTACTTTAATCCCATCAAAACACATTACTAAATCCACCACAATCACCATAGGTCTTAGTCCTTTTAGCATTTTGGTAATGTCTGAAGGAGGAATAGTGCTAAACCCTCTAAATTTAAATCCTCTTTTCTCAAGAATATTTTTAAAGATACTTAATAAAAACTCATCGTCATTCAACATTACGATTAAATCTTCCCTTGGTATTAATGTTTCAGCTTTTGTTTTTTCCTTAATGGTCTCTTCAACTTCTTTAAGAATTTCTTTTAATTTATAATGAGATTTGGCTAAATATTTATCAGCCCCCTCTTTTTTAGCCTCTTCAACTTTCTCCTTGTCGTCAATGTTAGTCAAGATAATTGTAGGAATATTCTTAGTCCTAACATCCTTTGCCAATTTCTTCAAAACTTCAATTCCACCTTCTCCTGGAAGAATTAAATCTAATAAAATTAAATCTGGTTTTTCTGCAATAGCGAGTTTCAAGGCCTCTTTACCCGTATGAGCATTAAAAACTTGATAATTTTCTTCCTGAAAAAACTTTGAAAGAATTTCCTGGATCTTTAAATTATCATCAACCACCAAAAGTTTTTTGTTCTTTTGTACCATTTGTACCATTTTTAATTTTCGTTACTAAAAAAGATAGGGAATTCTATGAAAAATTCAGAGCCTTGATCCTTTTTAGATTTGAACCAAACCCTACCACTTGATCCATCAACAATTTTTTTGGTCACATAAAGCCCTAATCCAGTTCCATCTATATTGTGACTTAAAATATTACTGGCTCTAAAAAACTTACTAAAAATATATTCCTTTTCCTCTTCTGGAATACCATGCCCATAATCCTTGACTCTAATAATAAGTTTTCCTTTTCGTCGAACAATACTTATCCGCACTCTCCTCTCCCTGGGACTAAAACAAATAGCATTAAAAATTACATTTTCAATAGCTATTCTAATCAATCTTCTGTTCCCTTTAATTAGTCTTGCTGGAATTTGATTATCATACTCAACCGTAATTTTTCTAGATTTAGCATACTCTTTTTGACTATAAATTATTTCATTGAGTAATTGATCCATATTAATAACATCCTGCCCTTCAATTTTTTTATTATCTTCAATTCTAACTACATTAAGTAAATCCTTCACCAAGCTAATCATATTTTCATTGGACTCAATAATAGAATCAATTCTCTCTTTTTGCTTTTCATTTAATACCCCTTCTGTTCTTTCCAACAACAATTCTAATTCCCAATGAACGGTTGCTAGAGGATCTTTTAAACGACTAGAAGCTAGCTCAATAAATCTAGTTTTTAACTTATTAATTTTAGCTATGTCAGTAATTCTACCAATAATATTTGATCCAGTTGTAAGCATGATGATTACCACAAAACATTCCGAGAGTACCAAAATTTTAGGATCAGAATAATCTTTGGTTAGATAAAATAGAATGACAATCGTAATAGCGATGATAACTCCCATTACCACAAACAGAAAATTAGGAGTTTGCCAAATACTAACCCCTAAATCTCTAGCAGATTTTTTAAAATTGAACTGCTCTAAGATTTTTTTCATTTATAATTAATTTAAATTAGTTAATACTGTCATTGTTTTTTCTGCAGTAGTTTGCCAATTAAATTCTCGGGCCCGATTTATCCCCTTTCTAGCCAATTCACTCCTAGCAGTTGTATCCGCTAAAAGTTTATTCAAGCGCTGAACCAATTCATCTTCTCGGTTAGGATTAAAATATTCAATGGCTTCTCCTCCAACTTCTGGAATAGCTGTTTGGTTACTGGCTAATACCGGGCAACCACAAGCCATGGCTTCCAAAACCGTCATTCCAAACCCCTCATAAAAAGAAGGGAACACTAATAAATCTGCTCCGTTATAAAGACTCACTCGGTCTTCGTTTTTCACCTTACCTAATACTACCACTTTTTCGCCAAGATTTAAATCAGCAACTATTTTTCCCACATTTGTTACTAGGGGATCTTCATGACCCCAAATCTCTCCGGCAATAACTAACTTTCTTTTCTCTAAAACATTGGTATAATTATCAACAATTTTTTTAAAAGCTCTCAGTAATAAGTCTAAATTTTTTCTTTTCTCCAGCCCTCCAATATAGAAAATATAAGGAGAGTCAATCCCTAAATCACTCAATGTTTGAACCAGTTTTTTTCTATCATCCAAATGTTTGAATTCTTCTGCTACCCCATTTTTGATAACCGTGATAAAGGCTGGATCTATTTTTAAATATTTAATAATATCCTTTTTAGAGTATTCCGAAACAGTTATCAAATGGCTGGCTCTTCTTACCGCGTCAAAGGTTTGCTTGGCATAAATACTTTTTCTAAAATTGTTAACATATTCTTTTTCGTAAACTTTCCAGATTGCATCGTGCAGCGTTACTATATATCTTGTTAAGGGGAAAGAACTAGCCGAATTATACGGAGCAAAAAAGACATCAATTTTATCTTTTCTAACTTGTCTTGGTAAAATTGCTTTTTCCCAAGTAGTTTTTCTTACCAAATCATCTCTTTTGTAGAAAGGAGTTGGCACCACTCGCTTAATAATTCCATTGCCGTCCGGCATTTTTTGCAAACTTTCTTTCTCATCAGCATAAAGGTAGAAAACATGTTGTTGGCTTTCAGGCAAATTTAAAATTGCTCTTACTAAATAGAAAGTATATTGACCCATCCCTGTATTCTCTTTTCTGGCAAAAGAAACATTAATACCAATTTTCATAAAATGAAAGACAACGAGTTAGCTAGTTATTGAGTTTATAAAACTATCAAGTTTATAAAGTTATAAAGTTATAAAGTTCGTAAAGTGACAACTTTTTTTAGTATAGCAGATTATTTTAAATTTGCTAAAAACCTTTAAATATGAAAAGATTAAGAAAGCTTAAATTTATCTTTAACAAGGTTTTTAAAGATCAATATGAAAAAAGAAACTGTAACCGTAATTGGGGTTGGCTATGTTGGTTTACCCCTGGCTTGTCTTCTGGCTGCTAAAAAATATAAAGTTTATGGGCTGGATACTAACAAAGCTTTAGTAAACAAAATAAACAAAGGCATCTCCCCCTTTAAAGACGATTTAGTGTCAAGGTCATTGGCCAAAATAGTACCTGAATATTTAAAGGCTACTCAAAATCCCAAAGTGATTAATAAGTCTGATGTGGTTATTGTATCGGTTCCCACCCCGGTAGATAAATCCTACCAGCCTGATTTTAATCCTTTGGTTAAAGCAACAGAAACTATCGCCAAAAATTTAAAGCTGGGGCAACTTATTGTTATTGAATCAACTATCAATCCTGGTGTCTCGGAAGAAATAATTCTTCCTATTTTAGAAAAACAAAAATTTAAAGTCGGCAAAGATTTTTATTTAGCCCATGTCCCAGAAAGGATTAATCCTGGAGATCCCAAACGAGATGTTTCTAATTTACCCAGAAATGTGGGAGCCCTAACAAAAAAGGGGTTAAAGAAAGCGGTTGATTTCTATGAAAATATTATTGATGCCCCTATTAACCCTATGAATTCTATAAAAGCAGCGGAGGCTACTAAAACAATCGAAAATGCTTTCCGGGATATTAACATTGCCTTTGTTAATGAACTTGCTAAGTCATTCGATCAGTTAGGCATAGATGTAGTAGAAGTTATCAAGGGAGCTTCCAGTAAATTTTCCTTTATGCCTCATTGGCCAAGTTGCGGAGTCGGTGGTCATTGCATTCCTGTTGACCCTTACTATCTTATCCGAAAAGCTGAAGCGGTTGGTTTTAGTCATGATTTCTTAAAATTGGCTCGTCGCATCAATAATAATATGCCTAATTACACCGTAGAACTTCTACAAGATAGTCTGAATGAACTTAAACTCCCCATAAAGAATACCCCCATCGGAGTTTTGGGTATATCTTATAAGGCCAACATTGGCGACACTAGAGAAAGCCCTTCCTTTAAAATTATTGAGCAACTAGAAAAGATGGAGGCTAAAGTAATGACCTTTGATCCTTTTGTCAAAAAACATTCTACAGAAAAATCATTAAAAGATATTCTTAAAAAATCCACCGCTATCCTTGTGGCTACTGATCATAGCGAATTTGTTAATATGATTGATGGAGATATTCTTAAGAATAATGGAGTCCGGTTGGTTATTGACGGAAAAAACTGTTTAGATAAGCTTAATATTGAAGCGTCTGGAATCCAATATAAAGGAATCGGCAGATAATTATATTTTAGCTAAAATATCTTATGAAACTGCTAGTCAATATCCCTGCCTACAATGAGGCAGAAACTATAAAAAAAACTATTCAGGACATTCCTCGTGAGATAGAAGGAGTTTCTTCAGTTACCGTTCAAGTGGTTGACGATGGTTCTACGGACGATACCGCTCTTTCTGCCAAAGAAGCTGGAGCCGATATTGTTTACTCGCATAATATTAATCGTGGATTAGGGATAGCCTTTAGAAGCGCTGTCCTCCAAGCTTTAGAGCAAGGAGTTGATACTATGGTTAATATTGATGCCGATGGACAATTTAATCCAAAAGATATTCCCCAACTAATCAAACCTGTTCTAGAAAAAAGGGCTGATATTGTTATTGGATCACGTTTTTCTGGAATAAAACCTAAGGGGATGCCTTTTATCCGCAAGAGCTTAAATAAGTTAGCTGCTCAAATTGTTGGATCTTTTTTAGGAACCAAAACGGATGACATCACCTGTGGCTTCCGAGCTTACAGTAGAGAAGCGATGTTGAAATTAAATTTAACTCATCAATTTACCTACACTCAAGAAACTATCATAGACGCTCTGAGTAAAAAATTAAAAATTATTTGGATTCCTGTGCAAGTTGTTTATTTTAAAAATAGAAAAGCAAAACTTACCAAAAGCCTGCTCAATTTCATTTATCAATCCTTAATGATTATTTTTAAAACTTTACGAGATACTAAACCTCTGAAATTTTTTGGGTTCCCTGCTTTAATTTCTATCATTGCCTCTCTAACAATTTTCTCCGTTTTTATTTTTAACTATTTACAAACTTTTAAGATTTCTCCTTATCGCAATTGGATTGGGCTAGGAAGTATTTTTCTTTTTCTGGGAATTCAATTTATAATTTTTGCCTTTTTGGCTGATATGGTAAAAAGTAATCGTCAACTTATTGAAGACAGGATGTATGAAGAGAAAAAACTTCGGTTTAGTAAAAATAAAACAACGCCAGAATAAAAAGAATCAAATGACTTCAAATAAAATTAAAATTCTTTTTATTTCAAGAACTTACCCACCTGTTGTAGGAGGCATGGAGAGGGTAAGCTTTAATTTGATTAAATCTATTGCCAGACTAGACGAAACTGTTGTTACTGCCATTGTCAATCGTGGTGGCAAACAAACTTTACCCATTTTCCTGATTGCCCTCCTTCCTAAAATTTTAATTTCTGCCAGAAAATATGATCTGGTTCATCTTTCAGACGCTGTTTTAGCTCCCTTTGGAGATATCATTAAAATGATTCATCCAAAAGTAAAAGTTGTTTGTACGGTTCATGGGCTAGATATAACTTATGCCGGTAAAAACTCCTTCTATAAAAAAATCAATTTACCAGCCTTATTTTCTCTAGATAGAATAATCGCAGTAAGCCAAGCAACTAAACAAACCGCTTTAGATTTTAAAGTACCTAAGCGCCTAGTTACGGTAATCCCCAATGGAGTCGGCTCTAAAGAGATTTATAATCCTAAAATTAAAAAACAAGCCTTAGCTACTCTATTAAAAAAGAAATCTAAACAAAAATTTGATAATCAGCTGGCTGGAAAATTAAAAGAAAAAGTTTTTATTTTAACTCTAGGAAGATTAAGGAAGAGAAAGGGAGTAGCCTGGTTTATAGAAAATGTTCTGGGAAAGCTCAATTCTAATGTTGTTTATTTAGTAGCTGGAGATGGAGAAGAAAAAGAAAACATTCAAAAAATTGCCAAAAAATTGCACCTAGAGGATAGAGTTTATCTCTTGGGCTTTGTGTCTTCTGAAGAAAAGCAAGTTTTATTGAATACTGTTGATATTTTTGTCCAGCCCAGCATTAAGATCAAAAATGATATGGAAGGATTCGGAGTTAGCATGTTAGAAGCCTCCTCTTGCAAATTGCCAGTTGTGGCCACTGGAATAGAGGGGATTAAAGAAGCAGTAACCAGTGGCGAAAACGGCTTTTTGATAAAACTGGATAATGTCTCGGCTTGGATAAAAGTACTCCGTAAGTTAATAGAAGACCCCGAACTTCGTCACGGCTTCGGTGAAAAAGCCAGAGAATATACTATTCGTAATTTTGAATGGAATATAATTGCCAAAAGATACTTAAAAACATTTAAACAGGTTATGTCTGAAAAGAGGAAATGATGGTTGTAGGTGGAAAAACTTTATAAAGTTCATAAAGTTTATAAAGTTGAAAGTTCGTAAAGTTTGTAAAGTTTAGGCAATTGATAATTGACAATGCCAGCCAGCCTTGCCGAGTCCAGGCGGGCCTCTGGCTGGTCACCCTCTGGGTGAGAGAATGGAGAATTGAGGAATATCTATATTATGCTTCACAATTTTATTTGTCATTTTCGAACAAATTTAGGAAAGGCTATCCTTACCCGTAGAGACAGGTTTAAAACCTGTCTCTACAAACAAAATTAAATCTTCCCTAAATTTGTTCAGGAATGACAGGGGAAAAGGCTGGCTGGCTTGTCTCGCCAATAGTGAATCACCCTTTGGGTAAAAAATTTAAAATTCATAAACTACTTATGTTCATTGACTACCTAAAATTTTTCTTCTCTTTCTTTTTCCTTTTTTTCTTACCCGGGTTTTCGGTTTTGTATCTTATCCTTCGACCAAAATTAAAAATTTCTCCAATAGAATATCTTATCTTCAGTACTGGCATTAGTCTTGCCCTGGTTAATCTTTTAGTGCTAGTACTGAATAAATTTGAGATTGCCCTCAATACTTCTAATATTTTCAATGCCATTCTACTACTTATTGCATTACCTTTAGTCGCGTCAACTTTTCCCGCTTGGCAATTATTCCCCTCTCGCAAAAAAAATAATAAACAATCAGCTAAGAATCTTCTTAAAAAATTACCCTCTTACTTGCAATTAACAAAAAATCAACTATTAATTGCTTCAACTTTAATCTTTATCTCTTTTTTCATAACAACCAATTTTTTAGCCAGAGATATTGTTCCTAACAATACCGATCTGGGACACCACATGTATTGGGTAAAATTAATCGACAAAACGGAGCAATTGCCTGCCTATGATACCAGCGATGTAATTGTAGGAGAACATATTCCTTTTGCGGTTCTGACTAAACTTACTGGCATTTCAGTACTCTCCGCTTTTCCGGTTATCTTTCTAGCTTTCATTAGTTTTATTTCTCTCTTGGCCATCTATGCATTAGCTTTGCGAATCTTTAAAAGTCAGACCATTGCTTGGTCTGTGTTTTTATTTGCTGGAGTTTTTGATGCAATCGCTGACCCTTTAGGTAAATTCGTTTCCGGGGGAGTGGTTGGCAATATTCTAGGTAATTTATTTATCCCTTTAATCCTGCTGGCTACGTATCTAGCTCTAGTTAATAAAAAAAGCGAAGTATTGGCTTTAGCAATTTTCCTCACCGGTAGTCTTTTCTATATTCACCACCTCTCGGCTTTTTTGTTGCTTTTTATCTTAACGGCTTTCGCCTTAATTTATTTAGGAATAAATTTAAAGCACTCTCCAAAAATTTTAGGAAGTTGGTTAAAATTATTGTTAACTCCACTACCCCTGATAATAATCGGTTTATTTATAACCACCATCAGCTGGATTTATCTACCTCATTATCTCAGCAATAAAGCAGTGACCTCTGTAATGCAGTCCCCCCTGAAAGATACTCACCAAGGGGTTTCCCTCTCCGGATTTATTTCAAGCACAGGAGATTGGAGAACAATTTTAGGAGTACTTGGATTAGCAATTTTCATTTTCCTTAGTATTAAAAATAAAGGTTTTAAAAAATATTCTTTCGCCCTCCTGTCTGGATGGAGTTTAATTTTGTTTGCCTTATCTTTTTTCCCTCAGTTTTTCTTGGTTGATTTACCCAGCAGACGAGTGGCTAATTATTTAATTTTTCCCCTATCCATAACTGCTGGCTATGGTTTAATAATTTTACTTAATAAATTAAAATCTAATCTGAATCGGCAATTATTCCTCACTCTATTGTTAGCCATTGTTATCGCTCTCTCTTTGAACGGACTAGGGCACTCTCTAAAATATTTTACTCATGAGAATCAGTTTGGAGATGCTGTCCAACTCTATCATGCCTCACAATATTTGGATGAGAAAACCATTGCCGAAGATACTATTCTAAAAGACCATGCTAATCTTAAAGCTGATACTTGGATTAAATTTTTTCTTTTAAGAGGCTACAACTACATCCTTGCTAGAACTTTTGACTACAAATATGAAGACCCTACTAAAGATCGAGAAACTTGCACCCGTGATATGATTGTTGCTCCGGATTCTTCAAGAGGAAAAGAATGTTATCAAGAGACAGGCACTGATTATTTAATTTTACGCAAAGACATTGATAATTTTTTCTTTGATTTGTCAGATAATTTTTCTAAAATTTATAGTAACGATACTACGGTAATTTATAAAAAGCATGAATAATATTTTGTAATTATGCTAAAATCCATTCCCAACAATTCAAAACTGATTTTATTCTTAGTAGTCCTTGGCTTCCTGGCTGGATTTTATTTATTTAAGGTGGAGACTGATAATCATAACTCTCAATATCATAAAGAATGGACTGCCGTTTATTTCCTCAACCCTACTAAAAACAGTCTAGCTTTCGCTATTGAAAACTACGAGGGGAAAGAAACAATCTACCAATATTCAATAACGGAAATAAACGGCAAGGTAATTACTACAGCAGAAATAAAGCTTTCCCCTGGTCAAAAAAAAGATATAAATTTAGAAACGGAACAGTTGGGAGAAAAAGTGATTATTCGGTATAATGATGAAGAAATTATTTTAAAGAGACCGTAGTTAAGTGAAAAGTTGTAAAGTAAAAAGTTATAAAGTGGCAAGGGTTTCTTTTTCCCCTGTCATTCCCGTCCCGTCATCCGACGGGATAAACTCCAGCCTGCCTAAGCTCGCTAACTAATGTACCCATTACAGTTTTGTGACACGGCGAGGCAAGCGGGAATCCAGAAACTAGAATAAAATTTCTGAGACTAAATACAAATTAACAATTACTAGAAAGCTGACCTGTATAATTTTCTAAGTTTCATATAGTTTTACTAGAAGAAATAAGTATTATTTAAAAGTTATTTTACTGTTACAGTAAAATAAGTACAGTGTGTTTTAGAAATCTGGACCCCCGCCTTCGCGGGGGTGACCGGAAAAAGGTTGGCTGGCTTGTCTCGCCGAGTCTAGGCGGGTCTCTGGCTGGCATTGTCCATTGCTTCAGCTTTATAACTTTATAACTTTATGAACTTGATAATTGTCTAAACTTTTACCCCTATGCTCAAATCAAACAAACAAATCTTAATGGTCACTCGCCCTATCTGTCTTCCTTGGAACGAAGCCAGCAAGAATTTTGCTTATGAGCTTGCCAGAAGGATTAAGGGTAATACCTTCCACTTGCTGACTTATAAAAATCTTCCTGAAAAGAAAGCTAACATCAAAGAGCATCCTATTTATACTTCGCCCGATCTCCAATTATCATTAAAACAGAAGTTACGCTTGCTTAAATTTTTAGCTCGTCTGCCTGCCGGAATTGATATTCTTCATTTTCTTTTCACTCCTAGCCCACTCACAACCGCTATTTTAAAAAGAACCGTGTTGCCGATGGCAAGAGCTGGAAAATCTAACCATTTTAGTACCATTCAAACCGTAGCCACGTTGAACTTTCTAAAAATGAATAGTAATAACTGGAAAACTTACTTGTTCGCAGATAAAATCGTTACTCATTCCGATTATTCAAAAAATCTATTGTTAAAATTAGGAGTTCCCAACGTTACCTGTATTAAGCCAGGAATTGATTTACAAAAATTTAAACCACGCCCCAAAAATAAACTGACTCTCAAAAAATTAGGTATAGCTGAAGAAGAAAAAGTTATTCTTTACACTGGAGAATATGTTCGCTTGCGGGCCATGGACACAATTATAGCCTCCCTCCCCCAGTTGGTAAAAAAATATCCTACTCTCAAATTAATTCTTGCCTGTCGTCTCAAGTCTCATGAGGATTCAGTAAAGAAAAAAGAGGTTCAGAAAAAAATAGCTGAGTTAGGTTTGACAAACAAAGTAATCTTTTTAGAAACCTTTCCAAAGATGGAACAGCTCTATAATTTAGCTGACATTTTTATTTTCCCCGTTAAAGAAATGACTGGTAAGTTTGATTTGGCCCTTACCGTATTAGAGGCTATGGCTTCTGGGTTGCCAGTAATAATTTCTGACATCCAGCCTCTGATAGAAACCGTGCAACGTCCTAACTCTGCCCTAACTCTAACAAGCACTACTAAGGCTCCTCGAGAACTAACTTTAAAAATTCTTGAAGTATTGCAAAATAATAAATTGGCGAATAAGCTTAAAGTTAGAGCTCGGAAAAATGCAGAAAGTTTTTTTGATATTAGGGAATGTACCAAACAGTACGAGCAACTTTATGCAACGATAAAAACAGCTCATCCGAGACTCAAACAATAATATTTGCTCTAGATTTTTTTTAAACAAATTTAAACCTTAATGGCATTTTCTGAAAAAAATTTTACCGGTAAAACCGGAATAAAGACTATCTATTATGATTCCGGTATTAATGTTAATAAGCCGGCTCTTGTTTTTATTCATGGGGGAACTTCTCATCCTTTAAAAAACTACGAAACTATTTTACATACTCTAGCTAAAAATTATAGAATTATCGCCCCAGAAGTACCCGGATTTACCAACACCTACTATCCTGATAAACTTTTAGGGCTTGATGAACTGGCCACATTTTTTAATGAATTAATGGAAAAAGCTAAGCTTCCCCAATATTCCGTTATCGGTCATTCCATGGGAGGAGGAATAGCAATTTTAATGGCCACCAATAACTCTCGGGTATTGCGAGTGATAGCTTCTAACAGCGCTGGCCACCCCCTACAATTGTCTGAAAACGGTTTAGCTTTTTCTATGGTTTCTAAAATAATCCGTCAGGGCTATTCTAAACAAGGAGTCAAGGTGTTTAAAAAACTTTATCATGGGTTTAAAGAGATTGCCAATGGAAAAATGGACAAAAAAAATAGAACATCTTTTGCCCTAAAATCCGCTCATTATGCTATGAGCAAAGACTATTCCGACTTATTTAGTAAAGTGGCTTCGCCCACCTTGCTAATCCACGCTAAAAAAGATAATCTTTTCAAAAGACCCGATGCCCAATATTTATCAGAACTGATACCTAAATCAACATTGGTAGAAGTTGATGGATACCACGATTGGGCGATGCACGAACAAGATCAATTTGCCAAATTAACTCAAGATTTTTTAGAAAAAAATTAAAGTAATCCTAATCATATGGCTCCTATAAAATACTGTCTCGCTCAAAATTTAATGCCTGATAAACCTACTCAACTGCAGTTAGAAAATACTGCCCAAGAACAAGCTGTTTTTAAGCAGGTAGCTGTTATGCCTGACGTTCACTCTAAACCTGGTCGCAAATGTCCAACTGGAACAGTGGTAGCCACTAAGAATACTTTACTACCTCAGGTTATGGATACTGCTCCTAACTGCGGAATGCGCGTACTGGCTACTCCTTGGAATGAAGATAATTTTTCCGAAGAATCAATCAACGAATTATTTCTTGAGTTAATCCACCGAGTGCCTACTCGAACTTACTGGGGAGACTGGATAGATGCTAAAACAGCCTTAAATATTTGTCGTTTTGGAGCTACGGCTCTTTTAGATTTTTTAGGAAAAGATAGAGCGGAAGCAGAAAATATTTATGAGGGAGGCAATTTTTTTCCTCAACCACCGACAGAAAAAGAAATTTTAAATGCTATTCCTAAAATTTTTCTTCGAGCAGCTCAATTTCGTTTAGGAATTTTAGGAGAAGCCGGTAATCATTTTTTAGATCTGATGCGAGTAGAACCTATCCACCAAGAAAAGGCAACTGCCCTTGGTCTACAAGAAGGACAATATGTTTTCCTAATGCATACTGGCTCGGGAGTCTTTGGACAATACTCTAGTTATTTTTTCACCCCCAAAAAAGAAGAACATCTTAGTATGAAAATTATTACTAATTTAGGGCGTCTTACTTTTAATTCAGACTTACTGTCTAGAAAAGATATTTTACAACTTCAAAAAGAAGTGAAGCGGTACCGAGAAAAAACTGAATTTTTCAAAATTGATCCTAGCTCAAAAAGAGGACAAGCTTACTTAATCGCCAATAGGGCCTCTGCTAATTATGGTTTTGCCAACCGCATTATGATTACTAAAAATATTGAGGAAGCTATCCAAAAAACTTCCAAGAAAAAAATTAATTTAAAATTAATTTCCGATATTCCCCATGTTTTACTGGCTAAAGAACAGCATTATGATACCGATGTCTGGGTTCATCGTAATGGTGCCTCTAGAGGCTTCGGACCAAGCAGAATGAAAAATCATCCCCTTTTCTCTAAAACAGGTGAGTTGGGAGTATTAGCAGGGTCCATGAGCACTCCCTCCTATCTAGTGGGAGGCATAGATCAAAATGATGCCACTTTCTATTCTATAAACCATGGTGCTGGAAAATCCAAGCAACAAGATAAAAATGCTCCTCAAACCAAGGAGGAGCTATTAAAGAATATGAAAAATAAAAAAATTAGATTATACAACGCTAAATCAAAAGGGGTTGTCCAACAGGCAGATCAATACTATAAAGATATTAACGAAATTTTAGACTCCGTTCAAGAATTTAAAATAGCTGATCCTATTGCTAAATTAACTCCGGTAGCGGTGTTGATGGCGTAGGAAGGGAAGAAATTTTGCTTTCCTTTTTTTCACTCGCTATTCCCACAAAAAACTCCCAACATTTCGGGAGTTTTTTGCTTATAAAATAAATCTTTACCCTGTTAAATAAGATTTGAGCCTATTTCTTAAAAACATTTTCCCATGATACGTTTTTAAATATTTCTCGCGATGGGTAGCGTCTTGTTGGTCAAGACAAACTTCGTAATAAATTAATTTTAAAGGTTTCCTATTTTTAGTTGATTTAACTTTTCCTTTTTTATGTTGCTCAAATCTTAATTTTAAGTGGGAAGATGGTGGTAAGTAATTAATTACGTAATTCAAAAACATCTTTTTTCCTCTCTCGTTTTTCCTCTCTAGCCAAGATTCTTAAAAAATACCAACTATCTTCTCCCACAAAATCTGAAATTTATCTTGAAATTTAAAAACATCTCTTACGGTAATAAAAATCATTAAAGCAATCAGTAAATAAAATCCTCCTAGATGAATTCTTTGCTCAACTGCCTGAGAAACAGGGCTACCTTTTATTTTTTCAACAATCAGGAACAAGATTCTTCCTCCATCTAAAGCCGGTATTGGTAAAATATTGATAATGGCCAAATTGATAGAAAGAATAGCGGCAAATTGGAGCAAGTAAATAAAGCCCATTTCTGCCATTTGATTAGTCAAAACTACAATACCTACCGGACCAGCAACATCTCCTTTAACTTTCCCATCAGAAATTAAATCGCGGATCATTCCGCCTAAAGCACTCAACATGGCCTTGGTCATATCATAAGTAGCCACAAACCCCATTTTTAAAGAAGTTAACAAGGGGTAGGCAACAATTTCTGTCCTGGTCAGAGTAATCCCTAATGCCCCCTCACCTAATGGGGCATTTTCTCTAGGCGTTCCCTTCAGACGATATACATTATCCCCTCTTTTAACTTCCATTAACATTTCTTCTCCTTCAAGATCACCTAAAAAACTAACCACTTCTGCTACTTTTTGAGGCGCCACAGTTTCGGTACCAGCGGTTAATTGAGTAATTTCATCCCCGGGCTTTAATTGCATTTCGTAAGCCGGAGAATCTGGAGCTACGGCTACGATATGAATCCGACTACTCCCAGAAACTTGTGAATCATCCTCTACCGCTTCAGGTAGACCAATTTTAAAGCCCACTGAGAGAATTAGAGCGGCCGCTAAAAAATTCATAGCTACTCCAGCCGCTAAAATTGATGTTCTCTGCCAGATTGGCTTATTGGCAAAATTACTTGAATCTTTTTTGGCATCCTTTTCTAATCCATTTTCCCCAAAGATTTTTACGAATCCACCTAGAGGAATCCAATTTAGAGAATAAATTGTATTTTTTCTTTTTAGAGGTTTATTACCCTTAACAAACTCCCATTTCCGATATTTTTTGTTATATACCACGCCAAATATTCTTGGTGGGAAACCAAAACCAAATTCTTCAGCCTTAACCCCCATCATCCTAGCCACTAAAAAATGACCCATCTCATGCACAAAAATTAACAATCCTAAAATTAAAGCAAAGGCCAGTAAAGTTAAAATCATAAAAAAATAAAATTAATAAAAATATTTAATTAAATTCAAAATGTTTAATTTTTTAATTATAAGGTTGTTATTTCGTTTTCCTTTTTCTCCCTTATTTTATCTATTTCTTTCATAAACTCATCCATAATGTTTTGCAATGCTTCTTCTTGCTTAAAATATTCATCTTCGGAAATTTCTACTTTCTTTTTCTGCTCATTAAGTGCTTCTTTTGACTTCTCTCGTCTTTGCCTAACATTTACTCGACATTCCTCAGCTTTTTTCCCTACTACCTTGGTTAATTCTAGTCTTTGATCTTCCGTCATTGGAGGAAGTTTTAAGACTACAGCCTCTCCATTATTGCTAGGAGCTAGATTCAAATCAGATTCATTTATAGCTTTTTCTACATTTACTAAATGGTCTTTATTCCAAGGAGTAATCATAATTGTTCGCGCATCGGGGATATTGATTTGAGCCATTTGCTTGAGAGAAGACTTGCCTCCATAGTAATCCACTTTTAAATCTTCAACTAATTGAGAGGTGGCTCTTCCCACCCTTATTCCGGTTAGATCCTTCTTGAATTTTTCAATTACCTGTTTTAAATCCGCTTTTAGTTTTGTGGTGTCCATAGCATATTTAATTAGGAATTATTTAAAGAGTCTCTTGTTTTTAACGACATCTTTTACGGTATAATTCTTTCTCTCTCCGTCATAATAACTTTTAGCTGCAATGTCTGCTAATAGACCAGAGATTAAAAATTGAATTCCTGCTAAAACCATAAAAACTCCTACCATGGGCCAAATTCTATCAGAAAGAGACACGGCATAAAAAATTCTCAGAATAATTAAAACTAAAATAAGCAAAGAGCCTAATCCGGAGAAAAGAATCCCCAGTCCTCCAAATAAATGCAATGGCCGATTAGCATATTTTTTCCAAAACCAAACACTTACCATATCTAGAAAACCCTTAATAACTCTAGTCCAAGTATATTTTGTTTTTCCAAACTTTCTGGGATGATGCAATACTGCTACTTCGGCTACCGTAAAACCTTGAATTTTTAAAACTGCGGGAATAAATCGATGCATTTCTCCAAAAAGATAAGTGTCCTTAAAACATTCTTTCCGATAAGCCTTTAGAGTGCAACCACTATCGTGAATATTGTCGTTTATCAAAAATTTTCTCAAAAAGTCTGCTCCTTTTGACAAAAATTTCTTTGAAAAGGGATCTCGACGCTGTTTTCTCCAACCAGACACTATATCGTATCCTTCTTCAAGTTTCTCAACTAATTTAGGAAAATCTGCTGGATCATTTTGGAGATCACCATCAATGGTTAAAATGATAGCTCCTTGAGCCCTATTAATCCCACAATCAAGGGCAGCTGTCTGACCAAAATTTTTCCTAAAATTAATCAGGGTCAAGGGAGAAAGTTGACGACATTTTTCTTCAGTTTTATCAATTGACCCATCATTTACAAAGATAATCTCAAAAGACCTCCCCATTTTATGGAGACTTTTAATAATCGCTCTATGAAGCTTTTCTACATTGCCTTCTTCATTGAAAAGTGGGCAAACAACAGAAAGCTCTAGTTTCGTTTTAGATTCTGAATCACTTTCCATATTAAGATAGTAGTAAATTAAAATTGAAAAATCAAGACAGGGTATTTAATCCAACTATTACAATCTCTTCTTCTGATCCCAATAGTCAAACAGCTGGTTTAAGCGCAGAAGCATAAAATAAGCAAGAGGAACCAATAAAACGCCATTAATCAGTATCGCTTGCAGACTATCCCATAAATAATGGTTGAAGTTGGTAGTAAATAAAGCCATAAAACTTTCTTCTCCTGGAAGTAGGGAGATTTTTGCGCTAAAAATTATCAATTGATAAAGCAAGGAGAATAAAACCGTTAGAATTAAAAAAGGGACAATACCTGGCTTTCCCCAGAATTTTTTCAAAAGATAATTTCCAGCTAAAGTAATTGCCGGAAAAATAAAAATGGCTAGATTTAAAGAATAAATTGCTAAAGCATCAACCAATATTCCCAGAATAACTGCCCAAACAATAAATTCGCCCTTGGGTCTAAACAGAGAAATTCCAATCAAAAAAATCAAAGGTAAATTAAAACCTCCAGCACCCAAGGGAAGTATGGGTATTATGACAACCTGCAAGATTATAATTAAATAAACAATTAAGCTTAAAACAATAACGCGCATAAAATAAATTCAAAATTGAGAGCGAAAAAATTGCTACCTATTTCACTGGCATATCTGATTCAGCAGCACTATCAGAAGAGCCCTCCCCTGGAGCTTGAGTTAAAAAGTCCATTCTCTTCCTTAATTCTTCTTCAACAATGGTCCTGTCTTTCCCATAACGATTGCGAGAAAAATCTTTAACGGCTTGAGAAAAATTGGTTTGTCTTTCCTTGGAAGGATAAGTTTCTATAGAGAACGGCTTGCTAACGGCTCCATTTATCATAACTTTTATAAAGGCCTTGAAGTTATCCACATTAATTAAATCTTGTTGCGAAAAAACTGGAGCAAACTGGTTAGCCATAAACTCAGAGTCATTAGCCCCAATTCTAAAGGATACCACTGAGCCCACATTTCCAAAAACGGCATCTCTAATTTTTTCATCCAGTTGTTGAATAAATTGATGAGCAATAGTTAAACTCAGGTGATACTTTCTAGCTTCAGATAAAATAGAAGCTATAGATTCGGTGGTCACATTTTGGAATTCATCTATGTAAAGATAAAAATCCTGACGTTGTTCTTCTGGAATATCTACCCGACTCATAGCCGACATCAAAATCTTGCCCACGATTACCATTCCCAGCAAATTAGCATTCAATTCACCAATTTTCCCCTTACTTAAATTAATCAAAACAATTTTCTTAGAATCCATCGCTTCTCTAAAATTAAAAGCTGATTGCTGTTGAGAAATAATCGGTCGCATAATATCGTTAGTCACAAAAGTGGTCAGTTTACTGGTAACATAAGGAACTACATTGGCTAGAGCCGCTTCACCCCCTGCTTTCTCTGCTTCTTTAGTCCAAAAATCAACCACTACTTGATTATCACAATGGTCTATTTTAAATTTCCTAAAATCTGGATCAGCTAATACTTTAGAAATTTCCATTAGAGTAGAACCCGAAGCTGGATGAGACATGACCAGTAGCATTGCGTTTCGCATGTATTGTTCAAACATTGGACCACCAGTCTGTTTGAGATCGTACAACTTATCAAAAATATTAATCATTTCATTGATGACAAATGTTTTTTGTTCTGGCTTATCATATTCCAAAAGATTCAACCCCATCGGTTTCTCTATGTCGGAAGGATCAAATAAAATCACATCTTCAATTCTTTCTTCGGGAACACATTCTAAAACAGATTCTACCAGTTCTCCGTGGGGATCAATCACGCAAACGCCTTCTCCATTTTGAATATCTTGACGAATCAATTCCTCTAAAAAGACAGATTTACCGGTTCCGGTCTGACCAATGGTATAAAGATGACGATAGCGGTCTTTCTTTTGTAAATAAATAGGAGCTTCTGTCTCTCGATAAACATTTTTCCCAATCAACAACCCTTCCGTTGGCAAGTCAGGAGGAGCGGCAGCAACTTTAGCCTTAACAACATTTAATTTAGGAGTTTGCGTAGAGGCAATAGGAAAATGAAAAATACTGGCCAACTCTTCCGTATTCAAAATTGATTTATAGCGAGTGATAAAATTCCTAAAAGAAAAGTTAAAAACCAATTCTTTCAAAGAAAAAGGTTTCTTAGTTACCAGCTCATTCATATCCATCGTTTTAAATTGCTCGAATGATTCAACCAAATGACTCAGGATTTCGTTGGCCTCATCCTTGGTGTCTGCAGAAGCCATTAGTCTCAAATTAACTTCAAAAGCTGGTCTAAGAGTTTTATCCTCAATTGCCTTAAGCAGTTCCTCTTCCGCTGGAGTTAGTTGCCTCAAATCTTCTTTGGGGGTCTGAAATTGATTCATCTCTTTCGGTTTACTGTCTGCTCGTACTTTTAAAAGCTCAGCAAAAAAACGAGTAAAACCATTACTATTAGCCTTGCCAAAAGATTCTCCCTGTTTCATCCGTCTAGCAACAAGCACTCCCTTTCTTCTCCATTTTGGAGAGATAGGACGAATAACTAATTGCAAAGCTGCTCCCGCTCTCATCTTTTTTAGTTTAGACAAGGCGTTAGCAATATTATTTAAAGGATCAGTCTCTAAATTTTTGTAAGTTTTTAGTGGCAAAAACGATTGACGCTTAAGAGTTAAATAAGTACCAGCAGAGGCTCCCTGGGGAGTAAAAATGTTAAAATCCTTAGGAGTATTTTTAACCACCGCCTTAGGGAAAAAACCGTAAATTTGTTTTTCCGCGGTAGCCGAAAATCTTTTAGGAACAGCTAAATAAAACGAAATTGATTCACTGTCAAAGGGGTTGGCAATCTCTAGAGCAATATGAGGTGGACCACAAAACATCTCTCGCCAAGAAGTATCTCTCATTCTGGAAAAACTTACCAAAAATTGTTCCATAATCCCAATAATTTCCTTATCGTCCTTTTTATCTTCTTTATTTTCTGAATCTTCTTCCCGAGGAACAGTTATTAAAAAAAGTGCTAAATTGGTTGCTCGATTAAGCTTCCCTCCTTTCCTTATTTTAGAAATAACAAAAAACCAAGCCATTGCTAAAATAAACAAAAGCCCCACGATAATAAAAAATTCCCAAGAGTATTCTGCCATCCTTAAAATAAAAAATACTTTTACATTTTATTTAAACTCTATTGACCTTTTTGTTTCTCCTCTATCAATTGATCATGAAAGTTATCCAATGAATGAGGGTCCTTTTTAAATAATTCTTTGGCTTTAGCAACAGTCTCTTTTTCTTCTTTGGCCCCTCTTACCGCTAATTTAACCAAATTTTTAATTTCAACAGCTACTCCTTCATTTTTCCGAGCAATTTCTTGGCTTGCTTGACCTTCTTGTGCTAATCCTCCACCACTTTCTACCTGCTTCCCCAAAGCTTCCTTAGATCGTTCCTTCTCTAGAGCTTGATTCTCTGCTACTTTTTCAACTTCTGCAGGTTTTTCTGGTATTGACGGTTTTTGCTCTAAATCATTTTCAACCACCACCTTCTCAGGATTATTTGAACTTTGCAAATTTTCTTTTATTGTCTCCGCTTTTCCATCCTCTTTATTTTCCATATTTTTAGGAATTTCTTCTTGAGGTAATTTTCTAGGATCATCCATAATATTATTTTAATATTTTAAGTAATCTTTTGACTCTCACCCTTATTTCATTTCGCCTTTGAATCTTCCGGCTGAGACGGTTGAGGGGTTGGCGTTTGAGCTTCTTGGTCCAAGACCTCCTTTACTCCACCGTCTAAAGCCTCTTTAACAATAACATTTAGTTTTTCAAACTGAGAAACTTTTTCATCTAGATTTTTAATTTTTTGCCGAGATACTTTATCTAAGCCATTCTCTAATAAAAAAGTAGCTGTTTTCCTTTGCAAATCTTTTGGAAGTTGAGAAAAATTTTCCGTCAAAAAAATTCTAGCTTTGGTCTCATCGCCGGTAGCCATTACTTCTCTTAACTGTTTTAATATTTCTTTTTGATCCATGGTTTTGTTTTAAATTAATAAATTATTTTTCTTAAGAGCTAAGAGCCTTGAACTTCTTTGGTTAAATCAAAATTGGCAATTTTCATCACTATCCCCCACCAGTAGCCTCCACCCTGACTCTTCTTTACACCTTTTAAAAATCGATCTTGTTTCCGTTTAAGCTCTTCATCGGTAAGTTGGCTCCAATGAGCAGCAATCTCTTCTTGGCTCCTTCCCGTAGCACCCATTGCATTTTCTTTCTGAAAATTTGTCCAATCTTCTTGAATTTTTTTTCTACCTTCTTCTTTAACCATTCTAGAGGCTGCGGGGAAACTCATAGTTTTTTCTTTTTTTTCTGGGCTTTCTCCAGTAAAGACTTCTCCGGCTCTTTTTTCTGAAGCCTCTTTCCATTCCTCATCTTTTAACAGAGAAGTGGCAACTCCCTTTAGCCCCTTTTTCTCCTGACCGCCTAAGACACCATTACTGCTTCTTAAATCTTTTATAAATTTATCTCCATCTACAAGAACTCTTTGTAATTGATCATAAACTTGCGTTCTTTTTTCCCCTTTGAACATTAACGGCTTAATGTTTTCTTTGATTAAATCTTTCAAGGCTGTTTTTCTACCAGCATCATCTCCCATATTAAAAATATTCTTTAATTCATCTTGCGGAATTCTAAATTTATCAGCTAGCTGATTAGCCCTTACTTCCAATCCCTGATCTGCTTCTTCAATTTTCTCCCTAGTTTTATTATAGCGTTCAACTTTCTTTTTAATATTTTTAAAACTGGCTTCATCGTCTAGACACAATTTAATAAAATATTCTTTGTTATAAAATGATTCCATATTTTCACTGCCTATCAATGTTTGCCATTGACCAAAGTCTTTATCTACCGTAGCTATTTCATTGAATAATTTTCCGTCTCCAAAAAACGATTCCATTTGTTTAACTTCTTGCTCAACCCTCTTAATTTCATTAGCGATTTCGGTTAAATCCTCAAAATCACTCTTGTCTGGAGTTTGTTTGTTAACTAATTTTTTACTCAAGTCTTCTTGGCCTCTTCTTTCCATGACGGCCAGCTTAATATCTTCCCTTTCTGGATCGTCTAAAATGCTTTTGGCGCTTTCTTCTTCTCTGTCTCCTCCCTTTTCTCTTTTCATTCTTGCTCCCATAAAATTTGGTTGTTCAAAGTCCATGTTTATAAATTATTTTTATTATTTTAATTTTAGTGCTAATTATTTTTACTATTTTTATTTTACCCTTTCGGTCGGTCTTGGTCAATTAAATGTATTATAGTGTTTAAAAATCAGTTTAATGCTACAATAGAGTTATAAAGTTTATAAAGTTCGTAAAGTTTGTAAAGTTTGTAAAGTTTGTAAGGTTCGGAGAGTTCGGAGAGTTAAAAAGTTCATAAAGTTATAAGGTTCGTAAAGTTTATAAAGTTCGTAAGGTTAAAAAATTAAAAAATAAAAATTATGCAATCTAAAACAAAAAACATTTTAGTACTATTGGGGATTCTGTTTATAGCTGCCTGTTTAAGATTTTACGCTTTAGATAAATTTCCGCCGGGACTTTATCCTGATGAGGCCGTCAACGCTACCGATGCTTTACAAGCTCTAGAAAAAGAAGATCTCCAGACCTATTATCCAAACAACAATGGAAGAGAAGGGCTTTTTATTAATCTCTTAGCCTTAAGTTTTAAATTTTTTGGAGCTAGCATTGATACCTTGAGAATGGTGCCCGCTATTATAGGATTGCTAACAATTTTAGCTGTGTATTTGTTAGGCAAAGAAATAATCAATCAGACAGGTGGCTTGGTAGCTTCTTTTTTAGTGGCTGTTTCTTATTGGCATGTAAATTTTTCCCGCGTTGGCTTTAGAGCTATTTTAGTTCCTCTTGTTTTATCTCTTTCCTTTTATTTATTATTCAAGGGGTATCGCATATTAAAAACCCAAGGTGTTTCTAAAAAATCACCCAAGCAACGCACAAAAAAGAACCAGAATTATATCGGTCAATTATTTCAAAAAATTCATTCTCTTTACAGAATAACCTGCAAGGATGCTAAGAATGAAAATGGGGAACGCAACGGTCGCTTATATTTCTTGCTAGCCGGATTAATTTTTGGAATTGGCTTTCATACTTATTTAGCTTTCCGAGTTTCTCCAGCAATCGTAGTGGTCTTCTTTCTGCTCATCTGTTTAGTAAATTTTAAAAATCGTCTTGAATTAAAAAGATTAATTGTTGTACCTAGCCTGCTTTTCCTCTTGGGAACATTGATAACAGCCTCCCCTATTTTTTATCATTTCTTTGAGAATCCAGAACATTTAGGAGCTCGTCAAAATGATAATTCCATTTCTGTACTTGATCCTAAAAATAACAAGGGAGAACTAATACTGGCCGTTAGCAAAACTTTTCTACAAACTTTCGGTCAGTTTTTTTACAAAGGAGATATGAATTGGAGACACAATCTTCCTCCTAACGCTCAGCTCTTCGCTCCTATTGCCTTATTGTTTTTAGGAGGCCTAGTCTATATCTCCTCTAAAATGATAACTGGCATTCTTAAAATTTTCAAAGCTAATTCCAAAAACAAAAAAGTAAATTCTTCAGATGATGAGGTTATTAAATTCGGAACTATTTTAGCTTGGCTGTTAATAATGCTCTCTCCGGCTTTCTTAACGGTTGAAGGGTTGCCCCACGCCCTAAGATCTATTGGTTCATTGCCCGTTGCCTATCTGATCGCAACTATCCCTCTGGTACTTCTTGTAAAAAGAAGCTACTCCTTGCCAGGTGCTAGTAAAAAAACAGCCCCTTTCCTTGGCGGATTTACCAAGGTATTAATTTTCTCAACCCTTGCCTTAACCTTAATTTATAATTCAGTTAATTATTTTGTTATTTGGGGAGAGTCTCCAGAAGCTGCCCATGCTTTTGAAAAAAGACTGGTTAATCTTGGCGAATATCTTGGCAACTCAAAAAAAGATAACCAGTATTTAATTGTTAATCAAGAAGCAAAAATAATAGAAACCGGCTTTCCGGTTTCTCTAGAAACAATAAAGTTTTTTAACTACCAAAAAAATAAGCAAGTTGTGTATCTCCACCCTGAAGAATTAAACAAAATAAAAATACAAAAAGATACCGAAATTATTCTTCAAAAAACAGACCCTGAACTGATAAAGCAATTAGAGTATAGCTATTCTTTGAAGGCTATTTCTATTCCTGATAAAACTTTGCCAGAAATAGAATTTGTAGTTTTAAGGTAATTTACATTTACCCTCTTTGAACCCTACTATTTCTAAAGTCATATTCCCTATTTTTTGTGAGCTATTTTGACAAGCTTGGCAAGCATTTTCAAACTCAAGCCACTCAATTTCTTCTCCACTCTCTGTCTGAGCTTTAACTTGAGCGCAAACAACTGAGCCAGTTTGACAATGAGCAGAATCTATTTGGTCGCAAGTGATTAGACCATCCTCAACAGAATCAATATTGTCTATTGTCTCTGATTGTTCTGATGACTCCTGACTTGAATTATTACTATCTTCTTTATCTTCTTCTGAATCTTCAGTACTTAATCCGTTCTCACCTTCCTGATTGGTGCCTTCTTCTTTATTTTCCATCAATTGACTAGCTTTCTCAATAAAATCACCCAATTCTTTAAAGAATACTTCAATCATTTGCTCCGCTGTTTGATCTTCCAACAATTTATCCATATCAGAGCCTTCATCGTCAGTAATCCCCTCACTAACCTCTGTTTCAGTGTTGCCATTTACCCCTTCGTCAGTTTTGGGGCTTACCCCTTCATTGGTTTGAGGATTTATTTCCTCGTCAGTCTGGGGATTAGTTGCTATTTTAGCTTGATGTTTTTTGGCCATCAAATTTAACCCCGAATCCAAACAACCAGAAAGAAAAATTACACTTCCTAACAAAAAACAAACAGCTCCTAATTGTTTTATTATTTTAGAATAAATCATTTATTTTTCAATTTGGGGTCATTCCCGTCCCGTCATCCCAGTAAAGATTAACTAACTCGTTGACAGTTATGTCACCCCCGCGAAGGCGGGGGTCCAGAAACTAGAATAAAATTTCTGAGACTAAATACAAATTAACAATTACTAGAAAGCTGACTTACATAAATTTTTAAGTTTTCTATAAATTTTCTAGAAGAAATAAATACTGTTAAAAAATTGATT
>JAYEHH010000018.1:0-14235 GCA_034716235.1 Patescibacteria group bacterium
AGATAGTAAAAAGTGAAAAGTCTAAAGTTATAAAACAGAAAGTAGAAACTTTATAAACTTTCAACTGATGGTCACTTTACAGACCTTACGAACTTTCAACTTTACAAACTTTACGAACTTTATGAACTTTCAACTTTATGAACTTTCCAACTCTTTAATCCTCTAATTCATCTGGGGAATAAAGAAAATGCATATCAATTTTCTTGTATGTAAACAATTCCTCATCTTTAAAAAAGCGTTTTATTTCTTGCGGTGGATCTTCTTCGGGATCAGAAACATGAACTAAATTAGTTTGACCGCTCATAGCAAGATCGCCTCGGATTGTCCCCGCATCAGCTTCTCTCCCCTTGGTACTTCCAGTAATAAGTCTAACCGCTGAAACTGCTTCCAGCCCTTCTAAGACCAAGGCAACAACCGGGGCACTCTGCATAAAATTTTTCAGATGTTTGAAAAATGGTTTCTCGGTATATTTTTTGTAATGCTCCTCTACCTTTAAATCATTAATGGATATCATCTTCATTCCAATAATTTTCAGCCCTTTTTTTTCAAAACGACTGATAACTTCTCCAATTAAATTTCTTTGTAAGCCGTCAGGCTTGATTAAGACTAGGGTTCGTTCCATGAAATTAATTTAATGTTTAAAAATAATAACTTAATTTTTATGTTTTTATTATATTATCATTGTTGTATTTTTTCGCAATGGAAGGTCTGCCAAACTTTATGAACTTTACGAACTTTTAACTTTCTACTCAGCTTGCTAACCTCCCTCCTTTTTTGGTAAAATAAAATAAATTTAATAAAATAAATATCTTTAAATAACTTAATTATTAAAAACAAAACCATGTCATCTGGAGCAGAATTTAAATTCAAAAAAGACATTCAAAAAGCAAATGATAAGCTTGATCCCGAATCTCAAATGTCAAGCTCAGAAATCAACCAACAAGCCAGGAAAGAAGCTAGAGAATATCGAGATTATAGTAAAGATCAAATAAAAAACGAACAGAATCCAATGTCGGCTAAGGAGATTACGAAACTCAGCTCAGAGGAAACAAGACAACTAAATAGAGACGCCGGAACTAAGTTCACTGAATAGGGTAACCGGAAAAATAATTATAATTTAATTAGCACATCTTTATCCCTGTCCGTCCTCAAGATTGTAATATCTTTCTTTTTAAGTTTTGTAATAATTTCTTGATGAGGATGCCCAAAGTTATTTCCCCTGCCAGAAGAAATAACTGCTTGTTGGGGATTGATGGTTTCTAAAAATTCAATGGAAGTGGCCGTTTTACTACCGTGGTGTCCCACCTTTAAAACATCCGCCTTGAGTTTAGCTAATTCTCCCCGTTCCCGCAGATATTTCAAAACCTCATTTTCTCCTTCTACTTCCAAGTCTCCCGTTAATACAATCTTTTTTTCTTGATAGGAAGCTATTGCCGTAATTGAGGCATTGTTTAAATTCTTATATTCAACATTTTGAGAAAAAAATGGATGGACAATTTCTAGAATAAAGTCAGGTCCGATTCGTATTTTTTCTCCTCTAACAGCATAAAGTTTTGGTAAAGATAAAAGCTCAATTTGTTCAATCATTTTTTGATAATTTGGATTGTCACAGACTGCTCCAGTATCAATAACAAGGCCTACCTCAAAATTTTCTATTACGCTAGGAAGTCCTCCCACATGGTCATCGTGGCCATGAGTAAGAATTATTATATCCACAAAATCATCTCCAGCCGGAAGATACTCTCGCAGTTTTTCTACTACTTCATCGTCAGGACCTCCGTCAATAAGAATTTGAATAGAAGAATTAGGAATAGCCAACATCAAAGAGTCTCCTTGCCCAATATTAAAAGCCCTTAGTTCTAATTCTTGCGGGAGTTTCCAAAGAAATAAAAGAGAGGCATATTTAAGAATGCAGAGAACCGCCACAACATTTAAAATAATTAATAATTTTTTCATTGAGAAATACTTAATTTCTTATTCTCCAGTCTTTTGCTTTGAAAAAAGAAGGCTCCAACGGTTAAAACCAATAGACCAAGCCATCCCCATTGAATTTTTTCAACTTCAATTCCAGCCCATTGAAATTTACCCAATGCTTCAGCCACCCCAATTAGATACAAAACTCCTAGTTTAGCTACCAAAGCGAACAAGCTGGCCAAACTAAAATTTATAAAAGATAGACTTAAGGCAATAATGCCTAGAAAAATTATAGGAAAGACAACCCAAAAAACCAGGGCATTGGCTAAAATAGAAATCAAGGAGAAGTAATGAAAATGATAAAGAGCAACGGGTAGCGTGGTTAATTGAGCAGCGATGCTCATATTAATTGCTTGCTTAATCCCTACCAATTTAGGAATTGAAGCAGAAAAATTTTCTAACGTGGGCAATAAATTAAAAATTCCCCAAACCGCGCAAAAGGATAATTGAAAGCCTACATCATAAAAAAGCAGTAAGGGATTATGCAGGAGTATCATAGAGGCAGTAAAGAAAAGTAAATTATTGACTTGAATTTTTCTCCCTAGAAGTTTTGCCCAAAATCCTAAGGACCCCATCAATAATGCCCTAACCGCTGAAATTGGAGTTCCAATAAAAACTACAAATAAAATTAAAGCTATAACTATCCCTCCAAAAACAGATTGACGAGAAAATCCTAGAAAAAAGAAAAAGCTTAACAACAAATTGGTAATAATAGTAATGTGCATCCCAGAAATTGCCACTAAATGCGAGATGCCTATGGCTTGAAAGTTATCTTTCAACTGATCTGAAAAATAACTTTTGTCTCCTATTAGCAATGCCCTCATAAGCCCTAAAGTTTTTCCTTGCCAAAGCTTAGCAAATCGTTTTTCTACATTTTCTCTAGTACCTAAAACAAAACGCTGGAATTTTCTAGCGATGGTTAAATCTTTGCTAGCTACTTTGCCTTGCACGAGCAAATGCACTTGTGGTTTTTTTAAAATTGCATAAATGCCATCTTTCAAAAGATACCCCCGATAATTAAAATCATTAAAATTTTCTGGCTCTTCTACTAATCCCGAGAAACTTACTTTGTCTCCTGACTGAAATCCTTTAATTTCCTCAGCCGGAAGCGTAACAGTTATTTTACCCTCATAGACTTTTAAATCAGTGGCTTGATCTTTAATTTTCAAATCTGCCAATTGGCACTTTACCCTTGTTTTATCTTTGAGTGAGCACTTGTTTAAGGTTCCATAACCAGAAACCTTGGTTAAGTTTAAGTTGCAAATGTATCCGGTTGGACAGCCAGTTTTTTCGTAACCAATTCTAAAAACACCTAACGCAAAAGCTAAAAAAATGAAACCAGCGGGAATCAAAATCTTTTTCGTTTTTCCTTTTATCAAAAACCAAAGACCAGCAATAATTAAAAAGAAGAATAACCAAAAGACCCCTGTTTTTTCCAGAAACCGATGGCCAATAAAGATTCCTCCAATAAAAAATAAATTGGCGAGTAAAAATATTTTACCTTTATTAATTCTTGGCATAATAAAACTAACCTTTCAGTTAGTTTTATGGTAACAAACCAATTATTAAAAAGTGGCTAAAAGATTCTAAAAAGTATTTTTATAAATTCTCAACTAGGGCTTTAAATTTATCTCCTCTTTCAAATTCATTGGCGAACATTCCAAAACTGGTGCAGCCCGGAGATAATAAAACAATATCTCCTGACTTTGCCTCTTGATAGGCAAGGGCAACAGCTTCTTCAAGATCTTTTGCCATTTGAGGTTCAAGCTTGGTTTGAGTATTTTCACCCTCTGGAGCAGAAATGGATTTTAAATGTTTTAAAATACGATCCGTTCCTTTTCCGGGAAGAAGAATTAGCTGTTTTGCTCTAGCCATAATTTCTGAAACAAACGGCTCAAAATCTAAACCCTTGTCAGAGCCTCCAGCGATAAGAATAACCGGATCCTTGAAAGAATTAAGAGCCATAAAAGCTGCCTGAGGGGTAGTAGCTGTTGTATCGTTGATGTACAAAACTCCTTCCAGCTCTTTTATTATTTCCAGCCGATGTTCTATCCCAGTAAAATTCTCTAAAACTTTTTTTATTTTTTTGGAAGGAATTTTTAAAATGCTAGCCACTGCCACCGCTGCCAATACATTAGCAACCCGATGTTTTCCTATCAATTTTAATTTACTTAAACTGATAATTTCTTCTGTCTCGCCTTCCTTTTTTCTCCTAATAAAGATTTTACCTTCCGAGGCAAAAACTACTCTACCTCCTCCCAATTTATTCATTGAAAAAAACCAAACTTCTGATTTAAGATTAGTAGCTAACATTCTTACCTTATCGTCATCGTGATTCAAGACGGTATAATCACCAGCAGTTTGATATTTAATTATAGTTTCTTTGGCTTGATGGTAAGCGTCCAAGTTTTTATAGCGGTCAAGATGGTCGGCCATAAAATTAGTAATCACAGAAATTTGGGGACTTTTTTGATGAGGTTCAATTCCTTCAAGCTGAAAACTGGAAAGCTCCAAAACCATTCGCACTCCTTTCTTATCATTATTTAATAGCCCCAAGAGAGGCTTGTTAACAATATTTCCTCCAATAACGGTCTTTTTACTAACCTGTTTGAGAATTTCATAAATTAATTGCACGGTGGTACTTTTCCCACGAGTTCCAGTTACTCCAATTACATAACTTTCTACCAATTCAAAAAATATTCCGGCTTCTGTTTCAATGGGAACTTTATTTTTTCTAGCAATATCTAAATATTTAGAACTTCCTGAAATTCCTGGACCTTTTATGATTAAATCAGCTTTGGAAAAATCTTCTGGACGATGTTGCCCCAAAACATATTTAATATCTTTGTATTGTTTTAGTTTTTCTAAGGAACTTTCTAATTTCTCTTTAGTTTTTATATCAGTTACAGTCACCTTGGCTCCAGCTTTAGAAAAAAAAGCAACCGCTGAGGTACCACTCCCCTGAAGACCTAAACCCATAATGGTCACTTTCTTGTTTTTATAATTAAGTTCCATAATGATTCTTTAGCTAATCTTCTTTTTATAATTCGTCTTGTAATGAATAACTGGAAGCCCGAGAATGGCTTAGATTATTGAGAAAAAATAAAGTGAGATTTAATCCTTGCATTCAACCGTCTTGGATGTTTCTTCTACCTCAGAATAATAAGTAAGTTCACAATTGCTACCGTCTACTTGTTCATATGTATATGGAGGAGCAGAATCTTGAGGGTCATTTATAGCATCAATGTTTATGTAATCTTCCAGTTGAGAATCTAACCCAGCAAAACCTTCGGCATCATCAGGATACCCCCCAGTTTTATCAGCGTACATATTACAAGCTAGTTTTACAGATTCAATATCGGACACTCTTCTCGCGTCACGCCCCTTTTTAAGAGAATGTGCATAACTTACCAACATCAAGGTTGCTAAAATCCCTATAATGGCTACCACGATCAAAGTCTCAATCAAAGTGAATCCCTTTTTCCCCTTTTTAATTTTCATTTTTATATGTTTAAATTTGTTAAATAAAATTCTGTGTCACCCCCGCGAAAGCGGGGGTCCCGAGCAAATTTAGGAGAAACTAACTTGGCAAGGAATCGCCTAGACGTACCGGGATTCCCGCTTTCGCGGGAATGACAAGCCATTTTACGAACTCGTTATATAACTTGCTAAATCTATTAACCTCTCCGAATAACCCCATTCATTATCATACCAAGAAATTATTTTGACAAGATCACCAGTTACCATTGTTTGATTGAGATCAACAATGGAAGAATGTTTATTCTGAATAAAGTCAGAAGAAACTAAAGGCTCTGATTCTGTTGCTAAAATTCCTTTCAACTTACTTTTAGCTGCTCCTATCAAAAGACCATTTACTTTTTCAAGTGTAACATTATGTCTCAATTTTACAACCAAATCTATCATTGACACACAAGGAGATGGTATCCGAATAGCCATCCCGTCAAATTTCCCCACCAAAGAAGGAACAACTCTAGTGACGGCAATGGCTGCTCCTGTTGTGGTAGGCACAATGTTCAAGGCCGCTGCTCTAGCTCTCCGAAAATCTTTATTGGGACCATCAACTAAATTCTGCGAGGAGGTGTAACTATGAATTGTGGTCATCAATCCCCTCTCAATACCAATCTCATCGTCTAGAACTTTAGCAATCGGAGCTAAACAATTAGTCGTGCAAGAGCCGTTGGAAATAATCTGATCTCGTTTTGGCTCATACTCTTCCTCATTACAACCCAGACAGAATATTTTAGTTTCATCTTTAGGCGGAGCAGAAATAATTACTCTTTTGGCCCCAGCCTTAAGATGCGCTTCGTTTTTAGGGGTATCTCTAAAAACTCCCGTACATTCTAGAACCACATCTACCGCTAATTTTTTCCAAGGAAGTCGATTGGGATCTGCTTGAGAAAAAATAGGAATTTTTTTACCCTCTACCACTAAATATCCTTTCTCAGCTCGCACCCTCTTCTCATAATTTCTAAAAACTGAATCATGAGCAAGCAGATAGGCCAACATTTTCACATCGGTTAGGTCGTTAATCGCAACTACCTCTACTCCTTTTCTAGCAAGAGCAATTTTGAAACTGGCCCGACCAATCCTACCAAAACCATTGATGGCAATTTTTGTCATGGTAAAAACTTAATTTATAAAAATTCTAGCATTATTTTCTCCATTTGTAATGATAGCGATGATATTTAGTATGCAAATACTTTTTCGCCTTATAGCTCCCTGGAGCAATTAAAAACTCATCATAAATCTTTTTTACTAAAGTATTTTCATGAGACATTCGCAAAGACATGTTTTTATCTTGAGCATAAATAGCTCGTTTTCTAGCTCTCCTAATTTTTGGACTGGTAGGTATCGGCTGACCTCCTCCACCGATGCAACCATCTGGGCAAGCCATAACTTCTAGAAAATCGAAATCATGCTCACCTTTCTTTAATTCTTCTAAAACTTTTCGAGCATTTTTCAACCCATAAACAATTTTAGTTCTCAGCTTAAAATTTCCAATTTTAAAATCAGCCAACCTGACACCAACAGACCCTCTAGCTTGTTTAAATTCAATTTCTTTAGCATTTTTTCCGGTCATTAAATAGTGAGCCGTTCTTATGGTCGCTTCAGTTACTCCGCCAGAAGCTCCAAAAATAGCTCCGGCGCTGGTACTTATTCCTAGAGCGGGATCAAATTCGGAATCATCCAGCTCGGCTAATTTCAAACCCTTACTCCTTAGTAATTGTCCAAATTCACGAGTGGTTAAAACACAATCCACGTCTCTTACCCCATCTTTCCTAAATTCAGCTCTACTGGCTTCATATTTTTTAGCGGTGCAAGGCATAATGGCAACAGAAAAGATATCCTTTGGATTCAATGTATTTTGTTTAGCGTAATAACTCTTTATTAACGAAGCTACTATCATATACGGTGAACGAACGGTCGATAGATGACTTAAAAATTCTGGATAATTTTGCTCTAAAAACAAAACCCACGCCGGGCAACAACTGGAGAATAAAGGCAATACACCTCGTCCTTTTTTTATCCTTTCTGCTAATTCTAAACTTTCTTCCATCACGGTAAGATCCGCTCCAAAATTAGTATCAAATACTAAATCCGCTCCACACTCTCTTAGAGCACTAACCATTTTGGGAGTAACAATTGCCCCTGGTGGCATACCGAACTCCTCCCCTAAAGATACCCTGATAGCTGGAGCTGTTTGAACTATTACTGTTTTGTTAGGGTCATTAACGGCTTTTACGAACGCTCCTATCTCATTTTTTTCAGTGAGCGCTCCCGACGGACAAACCGTGGTGCACTGGCCACAATAGCTACATTCTAAAGGAACATTGTACTCGGTTCCTACAACCGCCTGGTTACCTTTTCCAACCGAAGAAATAGCTTCTATCCCTTGCATATTTTTACAAACATCAACACAGCGTCCACAGTGAATACATTTCTCCGAATCTCGGACAATGGCAGGATTTTCAGTATCTATCATTCGGCGTGACATTTTCTCGTACAGTAAATCAAGTTCTTCGTTGCTTTCTATTTCATTAAGCCGAGGAACAAACCGAAATTCATCAATGTCATATTTAATGGCTAAGTTCTGTAATTCACAATCCATATTTTTTGAGCAATGAGCACACAAACCAGCATGATTCACAAAGAGAAGCTCCAGATTAGTTTTTCTTAATCTAATAATCTCGGCATCTTCAGTAATCACTTCCAACCCTGCCGTTGCTTTTAGAATACAGGCTGGAATTAACTGATATTTTCGCTCACCCTTTTTTCTTGCCTTAACGAGACAGAGCCGACAAACCGCATTGCTGGAACGATCTTGTTCCGCCGGTTTTTCAAAATCTGAAAAATTAGGGTGGCTACAAAGAGAAGCAATCTCAATCCTATATTTATTACAAACCGCTAAAATCCGCTGTCCTTCTTTTACTTGATATTGTTTTTGATTTATTTTAATTTTAATCATCTATTTTTTATTTTTTTCTTTTTCTTGCGTCAAAAAAATCTGCTCCATAAAATTTAATCACCTTTTTCCATGGTTGAGCTGCAAAATTGCCAAAAGGGCATAGGGAAGTTTTTTCTAAAACTTCTACAATGTCTTGCATATTTTCATAATCCTTTTCCATTAATTTTTTTTCCTTTAAGCGTTCAGCAATTTTTAAAAGTTGATAGGTTCCTTCTCGACAAGGAGTACACTGCCCACAAGATTCTCTTGCATAAAATTGAGACCAGGAAAACATTAAGTCCTCTACAGCAACATTTTTATCTACCACTAAAATATTACCAAGCCCCACTGGAATTTTTTGTTTACCTTTTTCATAAGTTAGACAATAATCTAGTTGTTTACCAACTAAAAAATCTCCAGTTCCTCCTACTTGCACAAAAGCTAATTTTTTACCTTTTTCCATTCCTCCACAAATCCCATAAATTATGGCTCTCAGGGAAGTACCCAGCGGAAATTCAAAAACTCCTGGATTTTTTACTGCACCAGAAACAGAAAAAAGCTTAGTGCCAGTAGCATTTCCCTTACCTAATTGCCGATATTTTTTGGCTCCCATTTCTAATAAAGGCACCAAATTAGCTATAGTCTCTATATTATTAACCACCGTTGGCGAATTATTATAGCCTGATTGAGGAGGAAACGGAGGTTTTATTTTCGGTTCTCCCCGATTACCTTCTAATGAATCAATGAGAGCAGTTTCTTCTCCATAAATATAGCCTCCGGCTCCTTGAATAATTTTAATTTTTATTCTTTCCTTAAAATCTGTAGTTTTTCCTCCTAAAAATTTATGTTCAAAGGCTGCTGTTACCGCTTGACGCATAATTTCAAGTTCTTCTTTGAAGGTGCCATTAATATAAACAAAAACTTTTTTGCACTCTAAAACATAAGCTAATATTATTATCCCTTCAATAATTAAATGCGGATTTTTTTTCATTAAAAAACTATCCTTGAAGGCCCCTGGCTGAGATTCATCTCCATTGACGATAAGATACAGAGGCTGGCGAGATTTTTGAGCTTTCTGGTAAGCTATTCTCCATTTTTCTCCCGTAGGAAAACCTGCTCCTCCTCTACCACAAAGACCCGATTCTTCCACCAGCTTCATTATTTTTTTATGAGCTTGCAACCTCCCCTTTTTTGTTTTTATATTTTTTAGGTAAGCTAAAAGTTGCTGATATCCTCCCCTGCTGATATAGCTTTCAATGGAAAACGGATCGATTTTTCCGCAAAGTTTAGTAATAATTTTTGTTTCTTGCATATCAATTTTTGTTCTGAGGAAAATTAAAGATAGTCTTTCAAAATATCATCCACTTCTGCCGGTTTCACATTCTCGTGAACATTATTATTAATAATTACAATAGGTCCTGCCAAACAATGTCCCGTGCAACTAATAGTTTTAAGATTAATTCTTTCATCCGCTTGACGATCAGCTTTGACTGAAAGATATTTTTCTATCTCTTTTAGAACCTCACCAGATCCTTTTATTACACAATGCGGTCCAGTGCAAACAGCTACTTCAAGTTGAGATGGCTTTTCAGATTTTAAAATTTCAGAAGCAGTAATAATCCCATAAATTTTAGCGGGCGCCATGTCAAAATATTCGGCTATCCTATAAACATCGTCTTTGGAAATATATCCAAAATGAACATTTACCTTTTGTAAAAGGGGTAAGATATTTTCTTTTTCGGGTTCAAAAGATAACAATATTTTTTGAATAGTCATAAATTTATTTTACCACATAAGACAACTGTTTTCAAATCTTTAAAATTTCGTTACACTAAAGTTAGCATGGGTTTATAAAGTTTTCGTCTTTGCCTGCCTACCGTCAGGAAAGTGCAATCTGGCAAATGCCAGATGGGGTCCCGAGCAAATTTAGGAGAAACTACCTTGGCAAGGAGGGGGAAAGGAATCGCCAGCCAGAGGCTGGTCGCTCTTCGAGCGAGATTCCCGTTGGAGTTTATCCTGTCGGATGACGGGACGGGAATGACAAGAAGAACTGATAGTTGCTTTATGAACTTGCTAACTTGCTAAACTTTCCAACTCAATGAAGCTATATTTAAATTTTATTTTCTTAGTTGATTTAATTTTCTTTCTAGCTTTTTTATTTGCTTGGAGTGGCTTTTTTTATCCCTTCCTTATCCTGACTTTAGCTCTGGGAATTATTTTAATTTTGACCAAAAAGAAAGTTTTTACCAAGCCAACTATCACTAAAATTAAAAATGAAATCACCCATTGGCAATTTCTAGCCCTAATCGGGATTACTCTTGCTTGCCTTTTTATATTTATAGGATTCTCTCCTTCTTATTTAGGAGGACGTGATCCGGGAGCCATGGTAGAAGCTGCCGTGATGCTTGCTAAAAAGCATCAATTAGAATTTACGCCCCAAACCTTGTCTATTTTTGACAATCAAGGATCGGACGACTTAGCCCTAAATTATCCCGGATTTATTATCACCGATAATCATACTTTAAAAACTCAATTTAACATCGGCTATGTATCTTATTTGGCTTTTTGGTATTCATTACTAGGAGAAACCGGTTTAAAAATTGCTAATCTTTTTGGAATTATTTTAGGTTTCTTGGCAGTTTTTCTCATCATAGAAAAAATATCCAAAAATGCTATCCTCGGACTTAGTTCGCTTCCTCTTCTGTTTTTAAGCTTCCCCTTCTTTTGGTACTCACGCCAAAACCTTGCCGAATCAATGGCTTTTGGATTACTTTTTGCTGCCATTTATTGTCTTATAGACTTTTACCAAAACCCTAAAACTCAAAGAGTTAGTGGCTTCTTGGCTTTATTTTCCCTCTTCTGCTTTACCTTGATAAGGATTGAAGGGATTTTAATTTTTTTGATTGCTCTTTTTATCATCTATAAAATTGCTAAACAAAAGAAAGTTTCCTTTTTCAATCGTCAAGCAATCCTTTGGCTTTTATTCGGAGCAACAATCTTTCTGGCTTACTCTTTCACCATCACCCCGTTTTACAAAAAAATGTTAAAGGATATTATCGGTTATCATGGAGAACAGGAGGAAGCTTCTTTCCAAATCTCTAGTTGGCAGGAAAGTTTTTTAAGAACTCGTTATATTTTCGCAGTTTTATTTAAATATGGGCTTTCTTTGATTGTAACCCTTGGCTTAGTGAAAATAATAATTCTGGTAAGTAAATTTATTTTCCAGAAAACTCTTTTAATTTCTAAAGCTTCCATTCCCCTACTCATAAGTGGAGTTTTTCTGATCTATTTTATAAAGCCCACCATTTCTATGGATCACCCATGGATGTTGCGACGCTTCATGTTTGCAGTGATTCCTCTTCTAGTAATTTACGCTGTCTTATTCCTTTATGAAAAAATAAAAAATAAGCGCTTAGTTTTTACAATCTTGGCCTTAATGACAGCTTTCCAATCTTTAATCTTTTTGAATTATGGATTTATTAAGGAAAACCCTAGACTGATAAATACCGTTGAAATCTTAGCTGAGCAGTTTAATGAAAATGATTTAATTCTAGTTGACAAAAGTAGTTCACCCAATGACTGGAGCTTACTTTCCGAGCCTTTACGCTACCTCTTTGATAAAAATGCAGTTTATATTTATAACCCCCAAGATATCGATAAAATACCTAAACAAGCTTTTGATAAAACCTATCTACTTACTGCCAAAGGAAAACTTGGTTACTACCAGAACTTTATCAACCCAAATAGTAGCCACCCAAACATCACTTTTAATTTCAAGCAATTAGAGGCCAAGCCTTTCGACAAAAAAATAGACTACACTAAATCAATTACCTTGCCCCACTACCAAGAACAAGAGAAAATGCTTTATCTTTATGAATTAGAATTATGAGCGCTTCAATAAAAAATAGAAAATTAATTATTGGTTTTATTTATTTATTCCCAGCCTTGGTAGCTCTCTTCATTATTTTAAATAAAACTTTTCCTTCACAAACTTATTCTTTTGAATTAAATAATTTAGATCAATCTAATATTATTTTAGCCAAAAACAATACTTTCGCTTTAACTCCTTCGCATGATTTTAAAAAAATAAAACTAACTCTTCAGCTTAAATCCAAAGATGAGACCAGCCAGCCCATTCTTCAACCTATCCAAGTAGCTGTGAAAAAGGGCTTTCCGGCCACCTTCTATCCTCTTAAGAAAAATGGAGTACCACCCATCTTCAAAATAAAAAAATACACCGACAGATTTTATTTAATAACTGAGTCTGAAAAAAAATTAATCCCCACCCAGAATATTTTGAAAAGCTATGGAGAAAATATTAAAATATCATCAATGTCTAAAAAAGAATTTGACAATTTACCGTTAAGTCAAGAATTGGCTGGATTTCTAGATGGTACTTTAATTAAATACCGAGAAAGCATTTTTGTAATTTCTCGGGGAGAAAAAATCGCGATTTTTTCTCCCCATGTATTTGATACTCTAAAGTATAACTGGGATAAAGTTATTCCTATGGAACAAAATGAAGCTAGAATCCATTCCAACTCACCTATTCCTCTCAGATTCAGTTCGGCTCATCCTGATGGAACAATTTTAGAAGATACTTCCTCGAGAGAATACTTTCTCATAGATAAGGGTGAACAAATTAAATTAGACCAAAAGATCTATGAAAAATATTATTCTACCATTGAGCCCGTACAAATTTCTGTTGATTACGAAGAAAAAGTAGCCACCTTAGACGAAAATAATACTTGCATTTTACAGTTAAATGAGTCACTAAAAGTCAAGGAGGGAAATGCCTATTATTTTCAATTGCCAGCTGAAATCCAAATAACAGATTTAAGAGTAACTTTCTCTAGAAGTTTTTCTTGGGAAAATCTTAAAACTTTAGCTAGAAAATTTAGATAAAAATATGTCCAAGAAATTTATTGCTTTTGCTTTTCATCATTCAATTATTTCTCTAACCATTTACTATTTACTACTTTTAGTAGCCGATATTTTATTTAAGGGAGCCGTGAGTCATTTCTTTAAAATAAGCTTATTGCTTGTTGGTGCTTTAATTTTAGCTTTTGTTTTAGCTTTTTTAGAAAAGAAAAACCTAAGAGATTCAGTAAGTAAACCGGTAATCTCTAAGAAATTAATCAGTGTTTTTTTAATTTTCGCCTCTCTTTTACTCTTCGGAGCTTTGGCTCCTCATGATTTATTAACCGCTGGAATTTTGGCTTTAACAATTCCCCTGCTCTTTTTCTTAAACCGTAAATACCTACTAGGATGAGTGGGAACACCTTACTGAAAAAATTACTCCAAAAATATCCTCTGGTAGCTGGGATGGATGAGGCCGGAAGAGGTCCCTTGGCTGGTCCAGTGGTAGCTGGTATCGTAGCCATAAAATATACAGACTTATCTAGCTTAAATAAACTGGGAGTCAAGGACTCTAAAAAATTAAGTGCCAATAAAAGGGAGCTACTGTACAAACAAATTAAAGAAAAATTTCCCATGGGAGCTGGAATTTGTTCAGTAGAAACTATTGATCGGATTAATATTCTGCAAGGAACCTTTTTAGCTATGAAACGAGCTCTAACAAGCTTAAAAGAAAGCCCCAACTATTTGATAGTGGACGGAGGCATCCCTATTCCTAATTTATCTACGCCTCAGATAGCTAAGCCAAAAGCCGATGAATTAATTTCCTTAGTTTCTGCTGCTTCCATCATTGCCAAAGTAACCAGAGATAGAATCATTGTTAAATTAGCCGAACAATATCCTCAATATGGTTTTGAAAAACATAAAGGGTATGGCAC
>JAYEHH010000019.1:0-11592 GCA_034716235.1 Patescibacteria group bacterium
AAGTCTAAAGTTATAAAACAGAAAGTAGAAAGTTCATAAAGTTTGTAAAGTTTAAAGTAGAAAGTTTATAAAGTGGAAAGGAATTTTGAGTTATTCACCTCCGCCCTGCATGTCATCTCCGTGCCTGCCATTCATCGGGGTAAACTCCAGCCCGCCTAAGCTCGCTAACTAATGTACCCATTACAATTTTGTGACACGGCGAGACTAGCGGGAATCTCACCTGAAAGGTGACCAGCCTTTGGCTGGCGATTCTTTTCCCCCACTTTGCCAAGCTAGTTTTTCCTAAATTTGCTCGGGACCCCCGTTTTCCTACCTCACGGCAGGCAGGCACGGGGGTGACACATACATTAAGAATTACTCTTTTGTTGCCACTTTCGTAATTTCTACCTCAGAGAAAGGTTGTCGATGACCCTTTTTTAATTTATGACGTTTTTTAGGAATTTGTTTAATAATAATCACTTTTTTAGAACGCCCTTGTTTTAACACCTTGCCTTCTACCTTGACTTGTTTGAGAATAGGATCTCCTACTTCAACCTTTTTTCCTTTTTCATCACTAATTAAAAGGACTGCTTCAAAGGAAACTTTTGCTTTTTCTTTAAGGGGAAGCTTTTCAATTTTAATTTTATCGCCTTTTTGCACAATATATTGTTTGCCACCTGTTTTTATCACTGCCAGCATAAATTTTATTTAAAAAATTATCACTCTTTATAAGCTATTTTATAGCACTAACCAAAAATAAGGTCAAACGGATGCCCGTCGCTTTTTTATTAGCCAAATTATTCCTCCAAAAATAAAAACTAACAACCCCAACGCTAGTATTTTTATGTCTGTTTGCAATGTTAGGGCTAAGGTGCCAAAACTAGCACTTAAAACATACATCAATAATACAACACTTCGTTCAGATACTCCTGCATCTAGCAATCTATAGTGAAGATGCCTCCTGTCGCCACCTCGCCAAGGTGGTTGCTTATTTATAATTCGAGAAAAAGAAACATAAATGAAATCAAGCAGAGGGATTCCTAAAATTAAAGCGGCGGTTGCTACTTTTCCTCCAGAATAAATAGCTAACAAAGCCAACATTAAACCGATAGACCCACTTCCCACGCTCCCTAAATAGACCTTGGCTGGATAAAAATTAAAGAAAAGAAAGCCTAGTATTATTCCAGCCGTTAAAAGAGCAATGGTTGCTGTTTGAGGTTGAGCCACCAAGGGAGACAAGCTTAAAAAGAATAAGATCATCATGCCGATAAAACCTACGCCACCCGCTAATCCATCCAGTCCATCAAACCAATTAAAGGCGTTAATAACAACAATGATCCATAAAAAAGATAGGATATAATTTAACCAAAAAGGAAGAAAGATGAGACCAATAATGGGTAGCTTGATATGATCGATAGTATCGTTTACCAAAAGAAGCATTATGGCTGCCCCTGCTTGATAAAATAGCTGGTGAACAGGCTTTAAATTAAATCTATCATCAGCTAATCCTCCAGCAATGATAATTAGTTGAGCGACTAAAATGCTCCAATAGTCCTTAGCAAGAACACCCCAAATATTTCCCCAAAAATAAATTAAGCTGATACCCATTAATAAAAGTAGGGAAATAATTATTCCCCCTCGTTTTTTCAAAAAAGCTTTAGAGAAATTAAACTTTCTCGCCACGTAAATCATTCCCGAAGAAAGGAAAGTGGCTAAAAGAAAAATTAACAGAAAAGAAAGCATCGGTTATTTTTTATTCCTTACTTTCTCACTTACCCAAAAATTGGAAAAGTATTTCCCAAACATTAACCTAGTTTGAGAATCAATGGCTGGAATTGAACCTAAAAGTGGAGCGATGATAGGAACCAGCGCCCATTGCAGAACCATAGTGACATATTTAAACCGACCATACTTAGCAGGCTTCGGAGGCAATAAAAAGAAACTTAAAAACATAGAAGTTACTAAGCCAATCATTGCTAATGTTAAAATCCCTCTAGTAACCATTGGTAAATTATGAGCAATCACCGTTTCGCTAAACTCTGGCCCTCCAATAATAAGTGGCAACCAGCCAAGCATTAAAATAAGAAAAGAAGATGTCGCCCAAGAATGGTTACCTTCCAACATAATACCTAAATGCCTCACTCTCTCTCCCCAAGGAATTTTTTTATTCTTTAAAAAAGCCCTTGCAATTCTAGGGAAATGCTCAATCCCATAAGCCCAACGCCTTTTCTGTTTATATTGATTAACAATAGTTTTGAAAAAACTACCAGCCATCGTAGCATCCATAGAAACGGGAAGATACACTGGGACTGATCGATAATTACCGTTATATAAAATATAGCATTGCCAAAAAATAACCGAGTCATCATTTATTACATCCTCTTGCCATAGACCAACATCTATTAATGCTTTTAAGCTCATAGAGTGAGAGGAGAAGGTAACTAAACGTTCCGGACGAGTACTTTCAATCATGTGCCAGAAAGAAGAACTAATAGAGATAACTCGCACTATCGCAATGGCATCCCAAATATTGTTATTGTACATAGGAAGCGGTTGATAGCTTTCATGATACCGATCCTTGCTCTTTAAGAAATGATAAGCAGCAGTAGCTAAATACTGAGGACTCACACAAGTATCACTATCCAGATTAGAAACAATGATATTTTTTACAGGAATCCTTTGTTTTTTTAAATATTTAATGCCTGCTTTAGCCGCCCAATTAGAATTACAAGCCTTAACTTTCATTTCATCTTTTTTGTCGGGGTGAATACTGGTAAGAAAAGCTTTAAAATGTTTACCGTATTTTGCCTTTAATTTCTCCTGCCTAGAACAAGCTTCTTTTCCCGCTCTTGCTTCCGCGCTAATAGAGAGAATAATTTTTTTAGTAGGAAAATTACTATTTACAATAGCCATGACCGATGGTTCTAAAATTTCTAGACTCTCATCGTAATAAGGAATAATGATTAAATGATAGATGTCTTCGAATCTTAAACCGTCCTGACTTTTCACTGTTTTACACTTTTTAAGCCAATTCAGTTGCATCGCCTTCTTCATCCGACGATAAGATATAACAGAGTGTCCACTTATAATAATTGTTCTGACCAACCAGTAAAAATCGTAGAAAATAACCAAGACGGCTGCTACAATGGGAGCTAAGAAGGCCATAATTACTGCACCAATTAAAGTAATCCAGGTGGCTAATCCTGGAATCATTTCTAATCTACGGTGTAATTTATATTCTTTACTTGTTTTGTCTGGAAAAGAGGGAAATTTCATTTTATACTTGGTTAACAGAAATTAAGGCCATTAAGGCAATATCAATAATTAAATTAAATAAAAAGGAGGTAGCTAGTACAATTTTAACAATTAAGACATCTTTTCCCTTAAAAATAACTCCCAAAGAATAATTTAAAATAAGAACAATCAGCCCGGCTATTGGTAATAAAAGAGCCTCTTTACCGCTACCCACTAAATCTATACCAAAATAAGCATTGTAATGAAGAATAATGGGCTCTGGGAAAGACATTAGTTTAACAGAAACTAAAAGCCAAGCCACTAAGTTAAAAACGATTCCCAGTACAACAAAAAAACGATTAGCCCTATTCGTCAAAAAATTTTCCTTTTTAATCAACTTGGACTTACCTTGTAATTTTAGTTTAGAGAAACTTTTTTTAAAATTTGAAAAATTAACTACCATTTTCTCTATTAGCCTTTAACGCTTTGCCTCCTTTTGGCAAGTTTATCTACCAAAACAATATTAGAAGCTTTCATGATTTCCGAAATAAATTTATCAAGCATTTCCATCCTATAAAACATCTCTTCGCTGGTCATTGTTGTGTAACGAATCTCTCTACCAATGTCAACCTCTATATTACTTACCGCTCTCTTAATTTTACCCTTATTTAATTCATCTCCTACCACTAAAAGATCCACCACACTTTTTTTATTCTCCGTAAAAATTCCGGTTAGCACTGCATAAGTAACTTTTCCTGAGTTTTTAATGCTCTGTAGAGTTCTACTTCCTGGTGTAATATTGCATTTACCTACCATTTTTTTAAGCTCTGGGTAAAAAATAAATTGCTTGTTAAGATAATATCTTTTTCGCCTTTTTTGTTTCCGTTCTTTAATCATCCCCAGAGTGTGCATTTTCTTTAATTCGCCACTTATCTTCTGCCTAGGAAATTTTATCTTTTTGGCAATTTCACTTGCCGTAAACTCTGTCTTCGGGTTTAATACAAGAGCCTTGATAAGTCTTAATTTCATTTTCGACCCTAGAAGATATTCAAAAGGATCAGCCATAATAGTAATTAAAAAATTAACCCCTCCTTAAGCTTTCTATTGCTTGCTAGCAGTATAGTTTTTACAACCAAGGTTGTAAAGAACGCCTTAAAAATCTAAAATTATTAAATATCTAAAACTATTTCTATAAATGGATAAGAAAATAACTTCAAAAACACCCAAACATGCCCTGATTCTATTCTCGGGAGGATTAGATTCTTTATTAGTAGCGAGAATAATGGAAAATTTAGGTTTTAAAATCACAGCTCTTATTTTCCAAAGTTGCTTTTTCAGCCCCAAAGTTGCCTTAGATATGACCTCTAAATACAATTTTAAAATAATTACCAAAAATATTTCTAAGCAACAGCTTGAAATTGTTAAATGCCCTCGCTTTGGCTATGGAAAAAATATAAATCCCTGTCTTGATTGTCGCTTATTAATGTTAAAAACCGCCAAAAAGATTGCCCGGAAAGAAAAATTTTCTATCATCGTAACAGGTGAAGTCTTAGGTCAAAGACCCATGTCTCAAAATAGAAGGGCCTTTACCCTCATTGAAAAAGAAAGTGGGCTAGAAAATAATATTTTGCGTCCTCTTTCGGGGAAATTGCTACCCAAAACTATTTACGAAAGAGATGGATTGATTAACAGAAATAAACTTTACGAGATATTAGGCAAGAATCGCCAAAAACAACTAGGGCTTCTTGAGAAATATAAAATCACAGAATATCCTACTCCTAGTGGAGGATGCCTTTTGACTGATCCAGAATTTAGTCATCGCCTTAAAACTTTACTGCAGAAAAATCCTAACTGCAAAATTAACGACATTCAATTATTGAAACAAGGGCGTTTGTTCTGGGATAAAAAAAACTTAATTGTGGTTGGAAGAGATGAGGCAGATAATCAACAACTGGAAAAAACTTATAGAAAATCAACCGATGTTTTAATGGAGTTAGTAGAATATCCTGGTCCTTTAATGTTAATTAGAAATTTTGGAAATAAAAAACCAACAATTAGTAAGTTAAAGGAAGTGGGAAAAATGTTAATTCGTTATTGCTCTAAAGTAAAAGGAAAGAGAAATTTAAAGGTGCGAGTTCGTCAATTGGATGAAGATCGTACAATTTTAGTTAACAATATTTTTTAGAAAGAAAAACGACTCTCTGTTATCACCCGTGAGAGTCGTCTTCCAATAAGGATCCTTTTTTATTTTATTTTGTTTTTATTTTTCGCACTGCCTAATCTATATTATACAACTTGATAAAAAACTACGCAAATAGAAACTGTCAACTAGAAAGTGATTCACTTTCACTTCGGTTATAAATTAAGAAATATCTTTTTTACGGTCATTCCCGCGAAAGCAGGAATGACAGAGATAAAAATAGAGTATCCTCTTGACTGGCTTTTTAACGACAAGCTCGCCTGCCCACCATGCCTGCCGGCAAGCAAAGACAAGATAATCCAAAATTCAAAATTCAAAATTCAAAATTCATAATCTTTTATAGTTTACCATCAAGGCGTCTATTAAACTTTGTAGGATAAGGCTTATCATTAACCACCGCTTTATCGTAATGCTCCTCGTAATCTTTTACCGCTAAAATTTCTTCTGTTAATTTAACAATATCCGAAGGAAGAAAATCGGCTTTTGTCAAAAAGTATAAAGCTCCAATTCGACAACCCTGTTCTCTTAATTCGCTAGAATCTAAATTGGTCAACAGAACCACTGGTATTTCTTTGGTCCGAATGTCCTTTTTACATTTTGTGAGAAGATCCATTCCATTTTCACCATGGGAAAAAACAATGTCTAAAAATATAATATCCGGCAATTCTTTTTTAATGATTTTGAAACCATCTTCAATGTTAGTGGCTGAGATAATCTTATAATTCATAATTTCAAACTTCTTAGTATACATCTCAATGAAAATCGGCTCATCGTCAATTATACACACCGTCCTTTTAACTGTTTTTTTGCGCTTCTTGTTTTTTGTTTTACCCATAAGTTAAAATTAAATTTATATTTATAAAATAAAAGTTTTTTTGTAATTTTATTTTACATTTTTAGAACCGACAAGCAGAAGAAAATTGCCCCTTAGTATTGTCATCAAAAGTATTCCCGCCTAGAAATAACTGGCCACTCCATCCTCCAACAGGAGCATGATTTTGAATAGAACATCGCAATCCATAATGATCATTGTCTTTAATACTGTTCCCAAATATAGAAATTACTCCTTTGGTCCCTTGATATGATTGAGCAGAAATGCCACTCCTATCCGATTTTTTTATTTTGTTATCTATTATTTCTAAATCTACATCATCAATCTTAAATTCAATATTGGATTCTCCGTTATTTTTTATTATATTATCTTCAATAGTTACCTTAACACTCTTACGCATATCAATTCCCTCTTCTTCATTATCATAAATTTTAGAATCCTCTATAATAACTTGACTTTTCTTAATATAAATTCCTTTATCGCCATTATCCTTGATAGAACATTCTCTGATTTCTCTTTCATATCTATCTTTTTTACGAGTTCGTGAACTACCTTCTAAAACAATGCCATCATGATCTGCCTTCTTTACTTTTACTTCAATAATTTTTACTCCAGCTTTTTCCGGAACTTTAATTCCAGTATTGCCACCTTTAACGGTAACTTTCTTTAATTTAGATTTATGGTTCATCTTTACTGTTGTTCCTGTACTGTCTCCATCAATAATTACACCCTTTTTATCCTCTCCGTAAACATCAACATTGCGGGGAATTTCAATGTGTTCTGTATAAGTTCCATTTTTTATTAAAATTTTATCGTTCTCGCTGGCACCAGCCAATGCTTCCGTAATGGTATTGTAAGGATTGTCAGCTGACCCATCTTCTGTTCCAGTATTGCTAGCATCTACATAAATATCATAGGTTCGTGCATGAGTGTTTGATGAAAACATCAGCAAGCAAATTGAGATTGCTAGCAGAAATAATCCTTGATGCTCTAAAACTCTTTTTCTGTTTTTCATTTTATTGATAGTTAGTATTTAGTAATTAACTTGATATTTTTAGTTTATCATATTTAAAAAGTTTGGTCTAATTTTTGCAATATTTTTTTGTAATATTTTATCAGAAAGATATTTGAAAAATTTTTATTATTATATTTTTTCGATTGTTTTTAAGATTGATTTGGTAGGATAAAAATATTATGGGTCCGGGATGGTCCGAGTTCTAATTTAGCACTAGAATCTCCGGGGTTCAATTCTCCGCGGATCCACAATATTAATAACAACGTGCAATGCGTGAATTTGACAAAATTTCTTGATTTGGCATACTATCATTAGATGCTAAATTAGAACCAATCGGATTATTTTGAGATTCTAAAAAACTCGCACTTTGTGCGAGTTTTTTGTTACCTTAACAAAAATACCCCACAAATGCGGGGTATTTTTAGATTATTCCTTGAATTATTTTACTGCGTCTTTCATAGCTTGTCCTGGTCTGAATTTAGGTACTCTTTTGGCAGGAATAGTAATCTTTTTGCCAGTTGCAGGATTAACTCCCTGTCTTTTTTTTCTTCTAACTGATTCAAAAGTTCCAAACCCAATTAGTTGGACCCTTTTAGTTTTCATGTTCTTTTTGATAACTCCCAGAATTTCATCAATGATGTTGCCGATCTGGGTTTTAGGCAATCCTGCCTTTTTGGCAACGACTTCGATTAGTTCGCCTTTGTTCATCTTTGTTTATTTAAAAATTAATTAAAAAATTAAGTTCTGTTATCCTAGCACTATTGCACGAATTTACGCAATAGGTACTTGATGAATTGTTTTAAAATTTAAAATTTTATCTTATATCCTAATTTTAAAAAATAGATTATAATGCAAATATAAATTATGACTGTTCTTTAAACTATTAATTTAACAAGGAGGCCAGTGTGGGAAATCATCATGGCAACGGTACCAATGGTAATAAGCTTACCAGGCATCATCTCGTTCCTAGAAGTCGTGGAGGAGGCAATGGCGATAATGTTGTTTACATACCGGAACATCGACATGTAAGCTGGCATGCATTTTTCGGGAACCTAACTCCAATGGAGGCCATAGAATATATTGAGCTTGTTTTTATGGGCAAGAAAAGAGCAAAGATTAAAAGAAAATGGACACATGAAGATCTTTACAGACTTCAGATTCAATTGCAAGAAAATGCTCTCAAGCAAAAAAGAAGAAATGAGAAAATATTAAAGGTTAGTCGCTAAGATTCCCATTTAACATTATTAAAAGCCTATCTAGATAGGCTTTTAAATTTTGCTTAGTGCCGATGGTCGGAGTTGAACCGACATGAGCCGAAACTCACGACATTTTGAGTGTCGCGTGTATACCAATTCCACCACATCGGCTAAAGATCATCTGGCTTATCTAATTTTTCCATCTTTAGCTTACCTCCTTTTTCTCCATCTGTAATACGGTAAACATCTTTATCAATCTTGGCAAATTCATTGGAGGATTTATTGTAAGAACTTACCGTTGTAGATAAATTTCCTCCCAATCTCTTATAATGCACCTCATAAGTCTTTAAGTGCCGGTCTAGCTGTTCTACTTTTTTAATAATAACCGACATTGACTCCTTCATGTCAATGGTTTTTAATCCATGCAGAATTGTTTGGAGATAAGCATAAAAAGAAGTAGGAGAAACAGGAATAACTTTGTGTTCATAGGCATACTCAATAAGATTAACGGAGACTTCTTTTAGAGATCCAATTTTAGTCACCAACATATCATAATACATTCCTTCTGAGGGAATGTACATAAAAGCAAAAGCAAAAGTATCTTCCTTAGGACGAATATATTTAGCTGTTTCACTAATTCTTTTCTTTAAATCTAAGGTCAATTCTTTACCTAGAACCTTTTTTCTCTCAGGGTCCTGCTCTTCTATCATTTTATTGTAATTCTCCATTGAAAATTTAGAGTCAATCGGAAGAATTTTATCCTGATAAAATATAGCTGCGTCCACAATATCTCCGTTAGAAAATTTATACTGCATTTTATATTGTTTCGGCTCAAAGACATTTTTCAACATAGTTTCTAAGTAATATTCTCCTAGAATCCCTCTTTGTTTGGGGTTACGAAGAATATTTTCCAAACTCTGTAATTGACCAGCAAAGCCAGCAATTTGTTTATTAGTTTCTTCAAATTTAGAAATCTTTTGAGCAGTCTCTTTTATGAGACTCCGACTTTCTTTAAATTGACGCTCCATTACTTCAGAAGACTGATTAATCCCGTGAGTTAGACTGTCAGTAATTTTATCAAGACGCTCTTGCATCTCTTTTCTGCTAGAACCTGAAAAATCATAGACTTCTTTCCTAAGTTCATTAATCACAGAGAGCATTAACTTTTGTTGATTATCGTCTGGTTCAGGTTTTTTTAATTCTTTCAATTTAAAATTGATAAAAAATAGAATCACCGCGATTCCTCCCGCCACCATTAATAATATCACCCAAGAACTCATAATTTATTTATAAAAAATTAAAGATATTTTCTTCCTCTTAACTTTTCAGGAAAATACTCTTGATTCTCTTGCCAATTATAATCTGGAGGGTATTGATAACCCTTCCCATATTTTAAATCTTTCATTAATTTAGTTGGAGCGTTTCTTAGGGATAAAGGCACTGGAAGGTTACCATATTTTTTAACATCTTGTTTGGCTTGTCCGACTGCTTTATAAATTGAAACACTTTTAGCAGATTTAGTTAAGTAGGCAACGCAATGCGCCAAATGAACATCACACTCTGGAAGACCCAAAAAATGACAGGCTTGATGGGTGGAAATTGCCAGCATTAAAGCGCTATTGTTAGCAATCCCGACATCTTCTGAGGCAAAGCGTACTAATCTTCGGGCAATATAAAGCGGATCTTCCCCTCCTTCAATCATTCGCATTAACCAATATAAAGCTGCATTCACATCCCCACCTCTCATAGATTTATGTAGGGCAGAGATTAAATTAAAATGTTCTTCGCCAGCTTTATCGTAAAGTAAATTACTTTTTTGAAAAATTTCCTGAATAAGTTTTTTATCAACTTTTTTACCACTTTCTACCGCTAATTGTAAGGCATTAATGGCTACTCGGGCATCACCATTGGAAAGAGAAGCGATTAAATCTAATGCTTTACTGAAAATTTTACTGCTGAAAATATTTTTTTCTTTAATACCTGAGGATATTTTTTTGATATTTTTTCTAGCCGTTTCGTCTGTTGATTCCGTTAATATTCCTTCTTTTCTAATAATCTTGAGAGTTTTTTCTAAAATTTCCTTAATAGCTTTTGAATCCAAGGCCTTTAAAACAAAAACTTTTGTTCTAGAAAGCAAGGCTGAATTTATTTCAAAACTAGGATTTTCAGTGGTAGCCCCAATCAAGGTTATGGTTCCTTTTTCAACATGAGGCAATAAAACATCTTGCTGTCTTTTATTAAAACGATGAATTTCATCAATGAAAAGAATTGTTTTCTGATTCTTTTCGGAAAGTTGTTGTTCCGCTTTACTAATTATTTTCCTAACTTCTCCTACACCAGCAATGGCTGCCGAAAAATTTACAAATTCGGAGTTTGTCCGCTTGGCAATTACATTAGCTAAACTGGTTTTACCCGACCCCGGCGGACCCCAAAAAATGGTAGAAGGTATCTGATCGGCATCTACGGCTCCCAATAAAAATTTGCCCTCACCTAAAATTTCTTCCTGCCCAATAATATCAACAGGTTTTTGAGGTCTAACTTTATCCGCCCAGGGTTGTGAATAAAACTCAATCATAGTAAAATTAAGAAGATGCTAAACAAAAAAAATGAATATCGAAACTAAACAAAATTTTTCACCAACCATGCCAGCAACCACACAGACTAAAACTCTTGCCATCCCCCTAATAACTTTCAAAACAAAATCTCTAGTAGAAACTATACTTTTCTTGGTTGTTCTTGTTGCTGTTCCGGCCATACTAGCTCACACCCCCGGCAATCAATGGATAACTGGAATTTTAGTCAATGCTTTACTTTTCGGAGCCTGTTTTAGGGTAGGTATTGTAAATGCAATCTTACTTAGCATTATTCCTTCTAGCATTGCTCTATTGCGAGGACTTTTGCCAATTCCTATGGCAATAATAATTCCTTATGTAATTTTGGGAAATTCAATTATGATTATTGCTTTTGGACTACTCCCTTTTAAATCTCTACTGCCTAGAATTATTATCGCTGCCTCGCTAAAATTTTTCTTAATTTTCTCAGCCACCCTTTTATTAACAATTATTCCTCGAGAAATAATTCAAATGATGCAATGGCCTCAACTTATTACTGCTTTGGCTGGAGGATTGTTGGCTTT
>JAYEHH010000019.1:11692-14790 GCA_034716235.1 Patescibacteria group bacterium
TAATTTTTCACCCGGCAGGTGACCCGCCCGGCAAATTTAGGAAAGATTTAATTTTGTTTGGTTGTAGAGACGCAAAATCTTGCGTCTCTACGGAAAATAATCATAATCGCAATAAATTTGGACCACAATCTAAATTTGCCTGTCGCCTAAGCTCGCTAACTAATGCACCCATTACAATTTTGTGACACGGCGAGGTTGGCGAGGGTCCCGAACAAATTCAGAAGAAGCTAATTTGGCAAGGCTCTGTCTAGACGTACCGGGATTCCCGCTTTCGCGGGAATGACAGGGGAAAAGGTTGGCTGGCTGGAGTTTATTCTATCAAATAACGGGACGGAGATGACATATCGTGATAGATTTTCTTAATTTTTTTCACCTCTAATTCTTGCAGATAATTTTTTTAAGCTTTCCTCGTTTGCTCTTTTATATTCATGGGAGGAAATATAACCTGGATATGTATTAAAATATTCATTAACTTTGGTTTCTGACGGTTTCCATTTTTTTAATTCCGCCGTACCATGCATTGGAAAAAGTTTAGCATGAACATGATCCACCCCAAAACCCTCAAATATTAAACCCGTCCTGCCAACATCTCCCAGTTTTTCATCTAATAATTTCCCCACCTTTTTAGCCGCCACAATTAAATCTTGTAAAACCTCATCTGGTAAATCAAAGGCATAACTAGAATAATGTTTTTTGGGAATTACTACGGAGAATCCTTCGGTATTAGGAAAAATTGAAAGGAAAGCCAAATGTTTTTCGTCTTCCCAAATTTTATGGCAAGGCAATTCACCAGCCACAATTTTACAAAAAATACAATCTTGAGACATTATTTTGAACTAAAAATAAATTAATAACCGAATTTAAAATATTTACGCCAGATTTCATAAACTGCCGCTGTTGCAATAACATCTCGTACATTATATTCTGCAATTTCTTTAAAGTAACCTTTAGCAAAAAGTTTAGCCACATCTCCACCAGCAATACCCTTTTCTTTAGGGCTGGTAACTCCAAAAGCTCGACAAACCATATGTAATTTAGGTCTAGTATAAACCGCTCCATAAAAAGTCATTTGATCCATTAAATCTACGTGCTTTGCCTGTAAGTCTTGACTGCGATAGTAACGATTAGACATAGCATTCTTAGTAGGTTTAACTTTATGAATTGCTGAACGGGTGATAATAAAGGGGAAATCAAAAGATTGTCCGTTGTAGGTAACAAACTCATCGTATTTTTCCGCCACCGACCAAAAGTTTTTCAATATTCCTTTTTCATCGGTACAGACAAACTCAATTCCTTTTTGAGTAAAGTTTTTTATCTTCTTATTCGGTGCTTGATAATAAACCGCTCCCTTTTTGGTGTCTGGATTATAAACTGCGATAGAAACGACCTCTCCTGTTAATGGAGAGAGTCCCAAACGATCTTTAACTCTATCCACATTCTTTTTGTATTCGGCTTCACCCATAGATTCCCTTTCAATCCAATAAGTTAAAGCCTCTTTGGTCATTTTATCCATTTTATTAAAGTCTTCCCCTACGGTTTCTATGTCAAAGACTAGACTAGGCATAAGATTAACTTAAGAAATAAAATGCTATTTTTATATTTAGAGTATAGCAGATTGATTATTAAAAGAATATAAAAATAAGTTAAAAGTTAAAAGTTATCACCCAGAGGCCCGCCTAGACTCGGCGAGGATAGGCGGGCCTTCGGCTGGCGATTCCTTTTCCCCACTTTGCCAAGTTAGTTTTTCCTAAATTTGCTCGGGATCCCCGCTTTCGCGGGGATGACATGTTGTGTTAGTCCCTTCTAAATTTGCTTGGGACCCCCGTTTTCCTACCTCACGGCAGGCAGGCACGGGGGTGACAAGTCACTTTATGAACTTTCTACCTTACAAACTCTTCTGCGTAGCCTCCAACACTTTTTCTCTCAAAAAAGCCTTAACTTTTTCAAATTTAATGACTTTGTTGTTTTTAAATTTAATAGGTTCTATTTCAATGTCGTTAAAATAAACCAAACTTTTTAAAATCAAGTTTCGCTCTAAATCGGGAAATTTTTCCGCTGATTTAGCCAATAAAGAATCAAGACCTATGTCCTGTAGAATAAAATACAAATCAATATAATCTTTGCTGATTCCTCGACTGGTAATAGCCGACAGCTTCATACAGGCGATATCTAACATTGAAGCTAAATTTAGATTGGGTTCCCTAATTAATTCATCTACCAAAACATACTTGTAGCTAAAGAAACTTATTTCTATAGTTTCATCAACCAGTACAGTTAAAGTATTTTTTTCATCTTGAGTTTTCAAAACCTTGTGCTTTTGAAAAACTTTTTTTACCTTCTCAAACAATTTTTGCGTATCAATATCTTCATAGCAGAAGAAATCAAAATCAATACTATCCCGATGCCCTATCTGCAAAGCTAACGCTGTACCTCCAACAAGATAAAAATCCTCCTTAAACTCTTTGAGAAGGGGAAGAATAGCTATTCTTTTTTTATCTAAGATGTCATAAAACATATTTATTCTATTATTCTTTTATCTTCTTGAATTTTACTCTTTTTTATATTAAAAAATAATCTCCAAAAATTTAAGGATTTTTTATTCCATTCACCCGGTAAAAAATCAACCACTGCCACTTTTATTTCTGGCCGATTATATGTTTTAAATAGCCAATGAATAGCTTGAGTGTCACCAAAATTAAGTAAATTGGTTATAATTCTCTTTTTATGCCGTTCGGGATCCAGTTTGGCAATTTCGTAAGACCATAAAAATGGCTGAAGATATTTAGGTAACATATTTTTGAATTAAATTTACTGTCTAGCAAATTATACGAAAAAACAGTAACTAAAAACAATAATCCTGTTAGATTATATGATTATTATAGCACAGAATTTGAAAGATAGAAAAATAATTTTCAATTTTGTGACACGGCGAGGCTGGCGGGGATCCCGAGCAAACATCCACTGTCACCCCCGCGAAAGCGGGGGTCCCGGTACGTCTAGACAAAGCTTTGCCAAGATAAATTCTTCTAAATTTGCTCTGGATTCCCGCCCGCTTCGCCAAAGCTACAGCGAGGCGAGTTGGAGTTTATCCCGTCGGA
>JAYEHH010000019.1:14890-84339 GCA_034716235.1 Patescibacteria group bacterium
TTTACTTTATCCTCGCTTTGTGTTAATACTACTACATTATCCTATAATTTCTATAATCCTTAATCAAGCACTTATGCCTATTACAAAATCTGCTAAGAAATTCATGAAAAGCAGTAAGAAAAAGCAAGTTAGAAATTTCTCAATCAAAAGAAGAATGAAAGATCTAACAAAAAAAACTCGTGAACATATTAGAAATGGAGACCTAGAAAAAGCCAAAGAATTTTCCAGAAAGGCCTTCCAGATGATTGATAAAGCTGGTCAAAAGAAAGTTATTAAAAAAAATAAGGTTAACCGTAAAAAAAGACAACTTTCTAGAGATTTAAAACAAGCCGAAACAGGCTCAAAAAAATAAAAATCAAGAAAAAGAAATAAATAAATCCAAGGCAGAGTTTATATCTAAAGATCCTTTCTTAACTGAATAATCTATCTCTGCTAATTTTTTGTAAAGCGTCTTCAATCTTTCTAAGCCAATCCTAGACACAAACTCTTTAGATTTATGAACCACAAAAGGATGTAACTTGGTTAAACCAGGAATTTGAGCATCAGAGATTCCCTGATCAAGGGCGTCTCCTACCTTAATCAAATTTCTAAACTGATAAACAATCATAGACAATAAATAAAGACCGTGATCGCCAACTTCTAAATGACGATGCAATAAAGAAATAGCTACTTTTTTATCTCGCCTGCCAAGAGCATCAATGGTTTTAAAAATATCATTGGTGATTTCACCTGAAACAGATTGTTCAATATCTTCTATGATAATTTCTTTTCCTCTTTTTAGAGCATCCAGTTTCTTAAGCTCATTAATGGTTGGCCAGATTTGATAATTGGTTAAAAAACAAATTTTAGAGATACCTCCTCCGGCAACCTTAATTCCTAGAGTGTTAACTTCTTTCTCAATAAAATTTTCCATATCTTTTCCTTTGGGAAATTTAAATTCTAAGACTTCTGAAGCTTTTCTTTTGAGATAATTAAAGAGAGGATTCTTCCTGTCTGGACTACTCTCAAAAAAATAAACTTGATTTTCTTTATTCTCAGCAAGACCCTTCACTGTTTTTAGTACAGTCTTTACATTTTTCGCTTCCAAATAATCATCATTGACCATAATATCAGAAAAGATTGTCACCTTTTTACTCGCAAAAAAATCATTACTTGCAAAAAGTTGATCTAATTGAGCAATGTCTAAATTTTTTAAAGAATCAAAAAAAGCCAGAGAAGCTTGTTCCTCTCTAGCTTTTTCTCTAATTTCTGTTTTCTTCTTAGAAAGAAGATAGGTATTTTCTCCGTAATAGAAGTAAAGCATTATTTTACTGGACGGGTGTCCATTTTAATTTTTGACCCGGCTCAAGCACTTCAACCCAAATTTGTCCTGGAACAAATTCCAACTCTTGACCATCGTCTTTAATAAATTTAAGTTTAGCAGAATTTACACAAACCAATTCATTGCCAATGACACAATTTCCTTTTTTCTTTTCCCAACGACCGGTAAATTCATGCCCTTCTATGTAAGCAAACATATCACCCTCGCCTTCAATATCTACATCATTATACTGACCTTCAATTTGACGAGAAGTAGCAAAAATGACTACCACATTTTTAGGAGCTATTTTTTCTCCTGAAGTTCTATCGGTATCTGCCCGACCACCCCAATTCCTTAAATATGAATTAGTTTTAGGATCATAAGTATATTCTGCCCTGTATGCTCCCGCAAAACCGGCTACTAGAGTTCCGCCTTTACCTCTTTCGCTTAAAACACTCTCTTGCCGATGAGGATACCCCTCAAAGTGATTCTCTAAACGATATCCTAAAGTTTTAGCAGTATTTAAGAGACCATCATAAGAGGCAAATCCATTGTCCGGAGCTGGAATGCCTGCCTTTCTAAAAAAAGCTCCTCCTTCATTTCTCAGAGCATCCAAATCGGGAACGGTGTTTTTATTTTTAAGCATATCTAGAGCAAAATGAGAACCTCCCCAGTGAGCTAACATAGCATCTAACCCTTTGGCTAAAGTGATATAGTCATGTCTAACACTTCTAATAGAGCCAATTTCACTAGGAGAATTACAAACAAAAACTGCCATTAAGCGAGTGATGCTGGCGGTAATAACTGGCATTTCAAATACCATATCTGCATCTTTTATTCCAGAAAGAGGTCTTACGCTTTTATCAGAAGCAAGCATAACCGCAATTGGCCGACGATCTTTGTTACTCATTGGATCACATTTTAAGCCTGACAATGGGCTAATTTCTCCCGGATTAAGTGGAGCTTGTTTTTCTCCTAAATTAGGAAATTCCAAGCCATAATTAGTTTTATCTGCTTGGTCGTCTGTTATTCCATTCTCAGCTGTTCCTCTATTTTTATTATTGGTAACTTTCGCAAACATTATTCCTCCAATAATCACTATCACAAGCAGGGTTATTGAAGCTACAGTTATTTGAGTTTGACGATTAGTTTTTAGCTTTTCAATGAAAGCTTTAAACGACGAGCTTAATTCCATCTTTTATGTTTTACCTAATTATTATTTATTAAATTATTTATTTACTCGATAAAAGTATTCTAGCAGAAAATATAAATAATGCCATTACTTTTAAAGGAGTGGCTTTTTTACTACCGCTGACAGTGAGAACAATAAAAAGTACTTCGCTGGCCTTGTTTAATCCTTTTAATTATTTTACCGCATCTATGACATTTTTTACCAGTTTTTTGATAGACTTTAAGCATCTTTTGAAAATTTCCCTTTTCTCCCGAAAGGCTCCTGTAGTCATTTACAGAGGTTCCCTTAAATTTAATAGCTTTTGTAAGTAGGTTAACCATTGATCGATGCAATCTTTTCACCTCATCTTGCTTGATTGTTTCAGCCCGTCGCCGAGGATTTATTTTAGCGTTAAAAAGAATTTCGCTGGCATAGATATTGCCAATTCCCGCTATTAGAGATTGATCCATTAAAACTATTTTTATGACCCGATTATTTCCATTGAGTATTTCTTGCAGTTTTTGACTTGAGAATTTTTTTAACAGTGGTTCTTGACCAATTTTAGCCAGTCCATATTTATCAGGATGTTTAAGAATTTCATTTATTTTTGCCTTGATTAGTTTAATTCTTCCAAACTTACGGAGATCAGAAAAATCTAGTTGCGAACCATCGTTAAAATAGAAAGTAAAATGAATGTAAGCATTGAATTTATCCTTTTCTAGAAATTCTAGTTCTTTGAGGGTAGGATTTTTAGATTTAAAGAGTAAATGACCGGTCATTTTCAAATGAATCCAAAGAGAATTCCCGTTAGATAATTCCAGTAAAAGATTTTTAGCCCTACGGGAAATTTTAACAATGCGCGTATTCTTAATTTCCCTTTCTAGCTGACTAAAACTTAAACCCTTAACCATTTTGGCATGGTCAGTCCAAAGTTTCTTTATCTTTTTTCCTTTGGCTTTTCTGTTCAGCCCTCTTTTAATGGTTTCAACTTCGGGAAGCTCGGGCATGGGGATGATAGTTATAAAGTTAAAAGTTCATAAAGTGACTATCAGTAGAAAGTTCATAAAGTTATCAAGTTTAAAGTAGAAAGAAATTTTGAGTTATCTTTGTTCCTGTCATTCCCGTCCCGTCATCCGACGGGATAAACTCCAACTCGCCTCGCTGTAGCTTTGGCGAAGCGGGCGGGAATCCCGGTACGTCTAGACAAGACTTTGCCAAGTTAATTTTTCCTAAATTTGCTCGGAATTGTCACCCAGGGGGTGATCCGCCTTCGGCGAGACAAGTCCGCTAGCCTCGCCGTATCACAAAACTGTAAAAGATAATCTAGTTAGCAAGTCTAGGCAGGTTTTTGGTGAAACAATCTCGCCTACCTGCCGGCAGGTAGGTAAATACGGAAACTTTATAACCTTTCTACTTTGTTAATCGTTAGTTGTCAATTGGTTATTGCGAAGCTTCGCTTCGCTCGCTTTGCTCAAATTTCATTTTTAGGATAAACTAATAATATCTTTTAGTGTTTGCAATTTTATGGCAATTAGTAAAAAAATTTCTGGAAAACAAAAAGTATATGACGAGTTAGCATTCAAGGACAAGGTAACCAGATTAAAAACAGCTTCTGAAGAAAGCCAGACTTCTTTATTTGCCAAAAAAATAAATCTCCCCTATTTAGACCTTAACATTTACCCTATTGGAATTGAGACTCTGCACACCGTCCCTGAAAAATTTGCTCGGGCTGGTAATCTAGTAATAATCGGCAAAGCAGGTAAGAATTTAAAAGTTGCTATTAGCGATCCTGAAAGAGAAGGAACCAAACAGGCCATTAAACATCTTCAAGAAGATGGATTTGTTTGCCAATTATTTTTAGTATCAAAAACAGGTCTTAGTAGAGCTTTTGAAAGATATCAGCTCTTTGACCTCGGTAAAAGCTTAGAGAAAATGAGGATTAATCTCTCTGGAGAGGATTTAAAACAGTTTGAAAAAGAAGTTAAGGAGCTAATTGATCTCAAGAAAAAAATTCAAAATCTTCCTACCACAGAAATTTTAAAAATTATTATTGCCGGAGCTGTAAAATTAAAAGCCAGTGATGTTCATTTCGAACCTCAAAAAGAACATGTCCGTCTTCGCTATCGTTTAGATGGGGTGCTTCAAAATGTAACTCAAGTTCCCTATAAAACTTACCCTTATGTTCTCTCCAGAATTAAGATGCTAGCCAAATTAAAATTAAACATCAAAGATAAATCTCAAGATGGGCGCTTTGATATAAAATTAACCGATCCCGACAGAGAGCTAGGAGTAAGAGTTTCAATCCTCCCTGGAAATTTTGGAGAAAATATTGTTATGCGTCTCTTAGACCAAAATATGGGAGCTCAGAAATTAGAAAAGCTGGGTTTAAGAGGTCGCGCTTTTGAACAACTTTTAAGACAAATTGCCAAGCCCAATGGAATGATTCTTAACACAGGACCAACGGGTAGCGGAAAAACTACCACCCTGTATTCTTGCCTTAACCGAGTTAATTCTCCAGAAACAAAAATAATAACCATTGAAGATCCAGTAGAATATCAGTTGCCTGGAATTTCCCAAACTCAAATCCATAAAGAAAGAGGTTATGATTTTGCTAGTGGTCTTCGTTCTATCGTAAGGCAAGATCCAGATGTTATTTTAGTAGGAGAAATTCGTGATGAAGAAACCGCTGATATTGCCACTCACGCTTCTCTAACTGGGCACCTGGTTTTCTCAACCGTGCATGCTAATTCTGCTAGTGAAGCTATCCCTCGCCTAATTGATTTAGGAATAAGACCTTCTCTCATAAGTCCAGCTATTAATGCAATTATTGCTCAACGTTTAGTAAGAAAACTTTGTCCTTACTGTAAAGAAGAATATGTTCCAGCCCCCGAAACACTAGAAACGATTAATGAATTTCTTTCTGTCATCTCACCCAAAGCAAATGTGGAAATACCTAAAAATATTAAAACACTTTACCGTGCTAAGGGATGCCCTAAATGCCATAATCTTGGCTATAAAGGCAGAATAGGTATCTTTGAAATTCTTGAGATAGATAAAGAAATGGAAACTTTAATCCAAAAAGTAGCGCCGGCTTCTGAATTAACTGCTTCGGCCATAGAAAGTGGAATGATTACTATGCTTCAAGATGGAATTTTAAAAGCTGTAACCGGTGAAACCAGTATGGAAGAAGTCCAAAGAGTAACCGGTACTGGAGAATTCTTAAAAGAAATTCATGAGAGAATACTTAAACAATTACTTTCTCTTCAGCTAAAAATTAAAACTGATCAAGTTAAAGCCTTGCAGAAGGTGGGTTATAACACCAAAGCACTAGAAGAAACCATTGCCAAGTCTTCCAGCAAAGAGACTCTGGCCTACATAGTTGGTGGTGGTTTAAATTTTGATGCTGGGGATATTCATTTGGAGCCTGAGAAAGATTCTGTAAAAATTCGTTATAGAATTGATGGAATTTTACAAGACATAGGAACCATGGACACTAATGACTATTTGCCTGTTCTCTCTCAAATAAAAACCCTGTCTGGATTTAAGGCCAGTTCTCATGAGGCTGTACGAGATAGTCGTTTCGGTATTAAACTAGAAGAGTCTTTTCCTAATATAAAAAACACTGAGTTGGATGTCAGAGTTTCAATCATTGTTGGTGGCTACGGAGAGACTGTTGTGTTGAGACTTTTATATAAATCGGCCAAATCATTAGATATGAAAAAGATAGGCTTAAGAGAGCAGACAACCAATCACCTCTTGACTGAAATTGAGAAGCCTAATGGAATTATTCTTAATACTGGACCAACGGGTAGCGGAAAAACTACTACCTTATATTCTCTTTTAAACTTACTGAACAAACCTCAAGTAAAAATAATAACTGTGGAAGATCCTATTGAATATAGAATGGCTGGTATTTTGCAGACTCAAGTCAATATAGAAGAGGGCTATGATTTCTCAACCGCTTTAAGAGCTTTACTGCGTCAGAACCCAGATATTTTAATGATTGGAGAAATTCGTGATGAAGAAACTGCTAGAATTGCCATTCAAGCATCCCTTACTGGCCATTTAGTTCTCTCTACTCTTCATACTAATAATGCCGTTGCTTCTATCCAACGATTAATTAATATGAATATTGATCCTTCCGATATTGCTTCAGCGACCAATGCTTTAATGGCTCAAAGATTGGTTAGAAAACTTTGCCCTCATTGTAAAAAAGCTGTTAAGTTAGCAGGTAAGACAAAAGATGGAGTGATGGAAACCCTAAAAACTATTTCTAAAAAATCAGGCTTAACTCCTCCAGAAAAAGTTGATAAAATTTTTGTTCCTGTTGGTTGTGAAAAATGTAAAAACACCGGTTATTCCGGAGTAGTGCCTGTCTCAGAGATTATGACCATCAGTGAAGAGTTGGAAGAATTAATTTCTCGATTTTCCACCACTTCAGCAATTTCTAAACAAGCCATTGAAGAAGGAATGATTACTATGGCTCAAGATGGAATCATGAAGGTTGTAGAAGGTATAACCAGTCTAGATGAAGTAAAAAGAGTAACGGAAGAATAAAAAAAGTTCCTTTCTTTATTCTGTAGACATATTCTTGCGTTGCGAGGCACAAGGGGAAGGATTAACCCGAGGAACATTCCAGCCGAAACCAGGGTGCCCTTATTTCTAGGTAAATTTTCTGGACCTAATAGCAAAAGCCCATACATCCACAGAATAAAAAGAGGAACTTAATAAATATATCAAAGTATTTTTAAGGAAAAATTACGTTAGTCTTAAACCAACAAAAAAGTCTAGCATATCCATTAAATAATGTCAACTACCATGCTTGAATCTTCATTTAGAAATCCCAAAGAAAACAAAGATAATCCTAAAGAAAAAGAGTCTGAATTAAGTCTTCGGCCTAAAAAATTAAAAGAATATGTTGGACAAGATAGAATTAGAGAAAATCTAAAAATATTTATTGAAGCAGCTAAAAATAGGAAAGAACCCTTGGAGCATGTTTTAATCTACGGACCAGCCGGATTAGGAAAAACGACCCTTTCTCATATTATCGCTACTGAAATGGACTCTAATATAAGACCAACCTCTGGACCGGCCATAGAAAAAATAGGTGACCTGGCTTCTATCTTAACCAATTTAGAAGATGGAGATATTCTTTTTATTGATGAGATTCATCGAATGAATAAACTGGTTGAAGAGGCTCTCTATCCGGCTATGGAAGATTGTAAACTGGACATCATTATTGGTAAAGGTCCTTCAGCAAAAACTCTCCAGTTAGATTTGCCACGCTTCACCTTGATTGGAGCAACCACCAGAATGGGTCTCATTTCTTCGCCTCTGAGGAGCCGTTTTGGAATGACTTATAAGCTTAATTTCTATTCTCAGGAAGAAATCGCCTCTATTTTAAAACGCTCTGGAGATATTTTATCAATTTCCATGGAAGAAGATGGTTGCTCTTTAATTTCTCAATGTAGCCGAAAAAATCCCAGAGTAGCCAATCGTTTATTAAAAAGAGTACGAGATGTTGCTGAAGTAAAAGGACGAGGAGTTATTGACAAAACCTTGGCTCAACAGGCCCTAGAGATGCTAGAAGTTGACAGTATGGGATTGGACACCGGAGATAGATACATTTTAAACACCTTAATTGATAAGTTTGACGGAGGACCGGTGGGGATTGGAACCTTGGCAGCTGCTACCAGTGAAGAGCGTGACACCATTGAAGAAATTTACGAACCCTACCTTTTAAAAATTGGTTTTTTAGATAGAACTCCTCGGGGCAGAATAGCTACTAAAAGAGCTTACAAGCATTTGGGGGCTGATTGGGGAGAAGAAGGGTTGAAGATATAGGGAAAAGTTAGAAAGTTTATAAAGTTCGTAAAGTGACCATTAGTAGAAAGTTCGTAAAGTTATAAAGTTCGTAAAGTTTAGGCAATTGATAATTGATAATGGAGAATTGAGGAATATCTATAATAATTTTCAATTCTCAATTTTCAATTAAGGAATATCTTTATCATGATTCACAATTTTATTTGTCATTCCTGTAAAAACGGGAATCCCGGGACGTTCTAGACAAAACGTTATTAATTCACAATTTGTCGCCCAGAGGGTGCCCAGCCCGGCACATTTAAGAAAGGTTTAATTTTGTTTGGTTGTAGAGACGCAAGATTTTGCGTCTCTACGGAAAATAATCACAATCGCAATAAATTTGGACCACAATCTAAAAATTGTCTCACGTCAGGTAGGCACGGAGATAACAAATAGAGACGGGTTTTAAACCCGTCTCTACCCTTCATAACCCTATCTCCTTTGCGGGAGATTTTTTATTTTTCTTTAATCTTTTTTTCTGATTTTTTTAATGGTTGCTGTGTTATAACAATGGCGTCGGTTACTGAGAAAGGGAGAATGAAACCCGTGCCTTCATTCTCCCTTCTTCCGACCATTAAAATCAGCTTAAAATTTCCTTAAAAAATCTCATAACTCACACTTGGCTAGCCTCGCCGTGTCTAGGCGGGCCTCTGGCTGGCTAATTACAAATTTAGAAGAAGCTAACTTGGCAAAGTCTTGCCTAGACGTACCGGGACCCCCGCTTTCGCGGGGGTGACATACTCTGCGAGGCTAGGTGATCCACTAGCTGACCAGTTACAAATTTTAGAAAATTTTATAATTTAAATAATTCAACCCAATATTTAGTCCAGCGTTCTAGCCTTGAATTTAATATTCAATCTGAAACTTAATTTAGCGTTTCATTTCAAAACTTAGTTTGAGATTGAGGCTAAGATCGATTTGAAATTAGTATAAAATTGATACAAATAGCTATGTCTATACTTACCCTGACAAAAATTAATCTAGTAAAATAAATAAATTTTAAACTCTTTGTTGATTATGAAATCAATTATAAAAATCAAAAGGAATTTTGGGGAAAATAAAAAAATCCACCAAGAGAGTCGTCAAAAGAGTTTCAATGGCTGGGGGATTTGGAATATTTGGAGAAATTGGAAAATTTTGCCAACCCTAATTCTATCTTTTATCTTTTGTCTTGTTCTTGAAGTTCCTATAAGTTTTGCCAATTCGGATGAAATTAATTCAGGTGAAATAATTATTAGTGAATTTATGGCCAATCCCAAAGCGGTTAGTGATACTGCTGGAGAATGGCTTGAATTTTACAACGCAAGTCCAGAATCAATTAATTTAAACGGCTGGCTAATAGAAACTCAAAATAATCAGCATTTAATCTCCCAAGATTTTTTAATAGCACCCGCTGAACATTTGGTAATTTGTAAAAATGCCGACTTTAATGAAAACGGCAATATCCCCTGCTCTTATCAATATTCAGGAATTACTTTAGTAAATACCGCTGGACAAATTAGATTAACAAACAATGATCAAATTATTTTTGAATTAGATTATGTAGCAGACATGATTTCCGAGGGAAAATCTACGGAGCTTACAGATCTAGAAAATATTACCGGAGATAATTACTCTCTATCAGAAAATTGGCACCCCAGTTTTAACAAGCTAGAGTCTTTAGATTTTGGCACTCCCGGAGAAATTAACAGCTCCTTACCGGAAACTCCCAATGATTCTGAATCAGAAATCCCAGAAATTAATGAAATCTCTGAAATAAATAATCCCACAACTGATGAAAATTCTAATCTCGTTTCTACAACCCACTCTAACGCCGTCACTACTGCCATTCTTATTACAGAAATATTACCCAATCCGACAGGAGTAGACAGCAAAGACAATGAATTTATAGAATTTTATAATCCAAATACATATCCCGTTGACCTTTTGGGCTGGAAACTTTCCAATAAAAAAGAACATGAATATGTTTTTGAAAATTCTTTTATAATAAATCCGGAAAGTTATAATGTTATTTATCGTAAAGACTTTAGTTTTACTCTCTATAATGAAAATGGTTCTATGACCTTGTCTGACAAAAAAGATGAACCAATTGATGTTTTATCTTTTAATGGTTCAGCCAAAACTGGACAATCTTTAAATAAAAATCTGGCTGGAAACATCTTTTGGTCTAGCCTTATTTCTCCAGGGACCAAAGCCTTAGAGCCTCAAACTGAAAATACCGAGCTTAATCAAGAATCCCAATCGTCAGCATCTTTTACAAAAATAACCCAATTAAATCAGTTTGGATTTTTAGAAAATCTTTCTCCCGTTTCAATAAAGGGATTGATTGTCTCCCCTCCCGGCATTCCTCAATCGCACAGCTTTTATCTCCAACAGGATGATTGGGGAGTTCTTGTTAAAGCTCCTGGAAGTTCTCAATATAAACAAGGAGATTACTTAGAAGTAAAAGGAATTCTTCATCAAACACAGAAGTATAATTATATAAAAACAACCAGCCTAGATGATCTTAAAAAAATAAAGAGCAAGTCAATTTCCTATTACGATATTAGTAAATGCTTTATGAAGGGAACTTGTTTGAAAAAGCTTGGATCAGCGGTTAAATTTACCGGTGAGTTTGTAAAAAAAACTGCTACAGCACTTTATTTCGTGAATAAAGATAGTGGAATAGATAGTGAAATAGCATTATTCTTGCCAAATAATTTATATTTTGATGTTTCAGTATTAGAAAAAGGAGACCTTTATGAAATCAAAGGAATTCTTGAAAAAACATCCTCTGTTTTTAGAATTTTAGCCACCAACCAAGATTCCCTTACTTTAATTTCAAAAAAATCAAAAGAGGAAAGCAAGAAAATTGGTTTACAATCAAAACTTCAAACTATTTACCCAAAAACAGAAAAGGGGGCTAGAAGCTTTTTTCCTTCTTTATTGAAAAAACCTACTTCACTTGCAAATAAAATAACTATTGCTGAAAATTTATCAGAATCGTTAGGCAGTCAAGAGGAAGGTAAAAACGAAAATGTGATTTTTTCCTTAAGGAAAAAATCACATAATTATCTGATAATTATTATGAAAACTTTGGCTTCTATGGCTTAAGACTACTTTAAGAAAATGAAATTAACATTTTTATTTCTTTATTTTCCACTCTCCCTATTTTCTGATAAAATAAATTTAATAGCATTTATCACTCATTATGATTATTTTAGGAATAGACCCTGGATTTGCCAGAACGGGTTACGGAATTATTAAAAAAGAAAAGGGTAAAATTACCGTTCTTGATTTTGGATGTATTATTACCGAAAAAGACCAAGACTTTCCCGATCGTTTAGTTAGGATTAATACTGACCTAGTGTCTTTATTAAAAAAATCCAAGCCTGATTCTTGTGCTATAGAAGATTTGTTTTTTTTCAAAAACTCTAAAACGGTTTTAGCTGTTGCGGCTGCCAGAGGCGTTTTAATGTTTACCGTAAAGAAAAAACATATTCCCATTTCTGAATATACGCCCTTGCAAGTAAAACAAGCAGTTACCGGCTACGGCAGGGCCGATAAAGCTCAAATTATGTCTATGGTTAAACATATTTTAAAAATAAAAACATCTATTAAGCTAGACGACACTTCTGATGCACTAGCCATCGCTCTTTGTCATGCCAACTCCTTAAAAAAGGGACTCTATTAATGTTAATTTGACTATTACCCCTAAATGTTTTAATAAACATTCAAATGCTTGTTTTTTTTAAATTGAAAGTATAAGCTTTATCTAGAAACAATAAGCTATTAATGGCTATTGGATTTTCTATTCTTATTAAAAATCAATGATATAAAAACCATGGATAGTTTCATTCAGTTCGTAGTGAATCAAGGCGTTCCTCTGGAAACAATTAAGCTCATGTTAATGTTTCCTCTAGTGGTAACCATTATGGCTGCTACTCGCCAAGTAATAGGTATTAAAGCTTTTGGTATTTATACTCCATCAATTATCGCCATTGCATTTTTATCAACTGGGTTAAAATATGGAATTTTTCTATTTTTAATTATTTTAATAGTAGGTACCGCCTCTCGCTTAATTTTAAAACAATTTAGACTTCTGTATTTACCACGAGTCGCCATAATGCTGTCTGTAATCTCAGTAACTATCTTTTTAGTTTTAGCCGTTAGCGGTTATTTTCAAAGAACAGGGTTGGCTGCAGTTTCTATTTTTCCTCTTCTAATTATGATTACAATTATGGAGAAATTTATTGTTATTCAAATTGAAAAAGGAGCTAAAACTGCTATTTTTTTATCCCTAGAAACACTTTTCCTGTCAATAATTGCCTGTCTTGTAGTAAGTATTGCCTCGTTCCAAAATCTTATTTTGGCACACCCTTGGCTTATTCTTATTGTAATCTTACTTAATGTTGTCCTTGGCAAATGGACAGGACTAAGATTTTCAGAATATTATCGATTTAAAGAAGTTATAAATGATACTGAACTCCCTGAAAAAAAGTAGCGATGTTCTCGGGATGAACTCCCGAAATCTGGACTATATTAGACCCTACAATAAACGACGCGCCAGAAAAATCGCTGACAATAAACTCTTAACGAAAAAAATACTAAGGAGGAATAATATTCGGACTCCCCGGCTTATTAGTCGCGTCTCAAATATTGCCCAACTTAAAACATTTGACTGGGATGGTTTGCCCAATTCTTTTGCCTTGAAACCCAATCATGGATTGGGAGGAGGAGGAATTATTGTTATTTATGGAAAAAAGAAAAATGGGAATTGGGTAAGAGCCGACCGTCAAGAGGTTTCTGTTCAAGATCTTAAAAATCATATTGTTAATATCCTTGATGGTAATTATTCTTTAGCCGGAACACCAGATACGGCCTTCTTTGAAGAAAGAGTTAAGATTCTTAAATTATTTAAACCCTATGGCTTCAGAGGTATTCCCGACATTAGAGTTATTGTGTTTAATAATGTACCAATAATGGCAATGTTGCGTCTTCCTACTGAGGAATCGGGGGGAAGAGCTAATCTTCATCTAGGAGGAATTTGTGTTGGAATTGATTTAGCAACTGGCATTACCACAACTGCCATTACTAGAAATTTAGCCACTCAAAAAGAATTTTTAATTGATTATGTCCCTAATACTCGTCTTTCTTTATCAGGTGTTACTATACCTGGTTGGAAAGAAATTTTAGAAATATCGGTTAAAACTCAACAATTGACCAGTATTGGATATTTGGGTGTAGATATTATGATTGATCGCGAAAGAGGTCCTGTTGTTGCTGAACTTAACGCTAGGCCCGGCTTAGGGATTCAAATAGCTAATCTTGCTCCTTTAAAATCAAGGCTTCAAAAAGTAGCTGGATTAAAAATAAAATCTGTCGCTAGGGGTGTTCGAGTTGGACAAGATCTCTTTGGAGGAGAGATTGAAGAAGACATAGAAGATATGACGGGAAAGAAAGTGTTGGGAATTTTTGAGAATGTGATTATTGCAAATCCTCACAGTAATCTTTCCGAGGAAGTAGAAGCGAAAATAGACACGGGAGCTTACTCTTCCTCTATTTCCAGTGATTTAGCAATAAAATTGGGTTATGAAAAAATTGTCAAAAAATTCAATAATGTGGATCATAATAATGGATCAACAAAGAGTGACAGTTTTCATAGCCCATTACTTGCCAGCGTTGTTAGTGTTTATTCTGCTCACGGAAAAACAATTAGACCTAAGGTTGTAATAAAACTTACATTGGGGGGCGTTACTTTTGAAACATTAGCTACCATAGCCGAACGGGTAGATTTAAAATATAGGGTACTTATAGGAAGAAGAGATTCAAGAAAATTTATTGTTGATCCTAGTAAAATAAAATCAAATACTACATCTATGACTAATAGATTCTAGGAAAGACTTTTAAGAACATCGGGTTTAATAAGTTTTGTATGAAAAATAAAAATATTAAAGAAGTTTTTAAAAAATTTGAAAATCCTATTATCGGAGCTTCTGTTCAAGCCTTTGGTAGAATAGGTTTAGAAAAAATCTTTCCTAATTTTAACATTGCCTGCTTAAATTATTCGAATGAATTAGAAAAAATGCGGAAAGATAATATTAATGTTTTTTGTCTTGAAGAATCTCTTGGCAAAAAATCTACAGACAAAAGAAATCCGACAACTGTTATTAAAAATAAGCTTTTCCAAACTTTTTTAAGAGAAAATTCATCAAAAAAAGCTCCTATTTTTGTTTTATATAAAAGCAGTCAAGCAATTGAACACCTTGCTAAAAAATTTAATTGGATAATAGCTGCTAATAAATACAAATCATATAAAAAGTTTGAGGATAAAGCACTTTTTAAAAATTTACTAAGAAAACTTAACATTAAAGAGATCCCTGGAGAAATAAATATCTTAGAGGATCTTCATTATAAAAAGCTTGCCCTGAGATATCCCGAAGGATTTGTAATACAAGAACCAATGGCTGGTGGTGGAAGGGGAACCTTTTTCATCCACACCGAGAAAGAATTTAATAATTGCCTCGATGAATTAAAAACTGATTTTGAATTAAAAGCATCTTCCAAGCTTGTTATTACTCAATTTATTAAGGGATATGCCCCTAGTGTTACTGCTTGTGTTACTCAATATGGCATTCTTCAGCTACCACCCCAACTTCAACTCATAGATCTTGCAGAACTTCATTCTGACATTAAAGGCAATGGAGTTTTTTGTGGACACGATTGGTCAGCAGCTAAAGAAATTGAAGAGCGAGCTTCTCGAGAAATGAATCTAATTACTAAAAAAATAGGTGAATTTTTAAAGGGAGAAGGATTTAGGGGAATTTATGGAATAGATTTTCTGGTAAGTGATATTGATGGATCTGTTTTTCCCGTTGAATTAAACCCTCGTCTTTTGGGAACATTTCCAGTTTCCACATTAATTCAATTGAAAAACAAGGAGTTACCCCTGATTGCTTTTCATGTTTTGGAATTTGCAAAAGAAGAATATAAAATAGATATAAATCAATTAAATCAAAGCTTTTCAAAAAATAAGGAGGGAGCTCATTTTTTTATAACCACCCCCTATATTCCCTATAAAGTCAACGGAACATTGAAGGCTGGTGTTTATAAAATCAAGGAAGGAAGATTAAAATTTTTAAGACCCGGTTACGAATTAACTGACCTTAAAAATAAACAAGAGTTTCTTTTAGTTGACGGCGTTCCTCACCAGCCTAGAATTGAAGAAAGTGGATTAAAAAGAATATTAAGAGTGGTTACTGATTGTCAAATTAGTCAGAACAAGGGAAGATCGCTAAATTCTTTTGGAAAAGAAATTACCAATGCTGTTTACAAAGCTCTTAAGGTGGAGCCACTATAAATATATTCATAGTATAGAATCTAGTTTAGTAAGTTTTTAGTATGAGTAGGGAACAAAAAGGTATAATTCGTGATGTAAATTTACCCCCCAACAAATGGACTCACCCTCTAGCTTCCTTTCTTTTTTTACTAAGAACGCCAGGAAGGAGAAGAGAGATTGTTTGGGGATTTCTAAAAATATCTCTTTTGGGATTATTTGGGATTATTATTTTGGCGGTTGGTATTTTTGCCTATTATTCAAAAGACCTTCCTAAATCCAGTCAGATAGCCGAACGTAGAGTGGCTGAATCAACTAAAATCTTTGACAGAACAGGTAAAGTTTTGCTCTATGAAATCCATGGAGAAGAAAGAAGAACCATCGTCCCCTTTAATGAAATGCCCAGTGGTATTAAAAATGCCACTTTAGTTGCTGAGGATGATCAATTTTATTCTCATCACGGATTAGACTTTAAAGCCATCCTTAGAGCGGTTTTAGCGGACCTAAAACACGCAAGGTCTCAGGGAGCCTCAACAATAACCCAACAATTCATAAAAAACTCTGTTCTCTCTCCTGAAAAAACTTACACCAGGAAGCTCAAAGAAGCTCTTCTCTCTATTGAGTTAGAAAGAAGATTTTCTAAGGACGAAATTTTGGAAATGTATCTTAATGAAATTCCTTATGGAGTTAATGCTTATGGCATAGAAGCTGCAGCTCAAACTTATTTTGGAAAACAGGCTACAGCCCTGACCTTGGACGAATGTGCATTATTAGCTGCTTTGCCCAAGGCCCCTACTCACTTTTCTCCATATGGTATTCATGTTGAAGAATTGGTTTGGCGCAAGGAATGGATTATAAAAAGAATGGAAGACCTAGGATACATTACTTCAGATCAAGCAATTGAGGCCATAGCTATTCAAACACTAGATAAAATAAAACCCTTCACCTCTCAAATCAAAGCTCCTCATTTTGTAATGTATATTAAACAACAATTGGTAGAAAAGTATGGAGAAGAATTTATTGAAAGTGGTGGACTAAAAATCAACACAACCCTGAATTGGGATATGCAATTTGCAGCTGAGGAAATTATTAAAAAATATGTCGCTAAAAATAAGCAAAATTTCAATGCTACTAATGCAGCCATGGTGGTAATTGATCCAAGAACAGGTGAACTATTAGCCATGGTTGGCTCTAATGATTATTTTAATAAGGAGGAGGATGGAAATGTTAATGTGGCTATTAGGGAAAGACAGCCGGGATCATCTTTTAAGCCCTTTGCCTACGCTACTGCTTTTGCAAAAGGGTATTTACCCAAAACCATTCTTTATGATGTTAAAACAGATTTTAAAGACGAGAGCGGGAGAAGTTATACTCCTCAAAACTATAACGGATCCTTTGCGGGACCAATGTCTATGCGAGAATCATTAGCCATGTCTTTAAATATTCCCGCCGTAAAAACTTTATATTTGGCTGGGATTAACGATACCATTGATACGGCCGAAGTAATGGGTATCACTACTCTAAAAAATAGACAGCGCTATGGATTAGCCCTTGTTTTAGGGGGAGGAGAGGTAACTCTCTTAGATGAAACAAGTGCTTTTTCTGTGTTTGCTAATGATGGAATTAAAAATACAAAAAAATCAATTTTAAAAATTGAAAATTCCCATGGAAAAATTATTAAAGATAACTCTATTGATATTGGCAAACGAGTTTTGGAAGCTCAGGTAGCTAGACAAATAAATGATTGCCTTTCTGATAATTCAGCTAGAGCCCCAGTGTTTGGAAGCCATAGTCAACTTTATATTTCTGGGAAAAAAATAGCCGCTAAAACCGGAACGACTCAAGAATATAGAGATGCTTGGACAATTGGATATACTCCTGAAATTGCAGTCGGGGTTTGGACTGGAAATAATGACAACACCCCCATGAGAAACGGATCTAGCGGGTCTGTGGTGGCTGCTCCAATTTGGCATGAATTTATGTCTAGGTTTATTAACCGATATTCTTCAACCGAATTCATTAAACCTAGAGAAATAAAAATTCAAAAACCTATGCTTGGTGGATACATTAAAGATAATATCACTCTAAGAATTGATAAAAAATCAGGATACGAGGCTACTGAAAAATGTTCTAAGAAGCACACAAAGGAAGTAACCTTTCAAGAAAGTCATTGTATTTTATATTATCTAGACAAGGAAAATCCTTCCGGGGCATATCCTAAAGAACCAAAATCAGATCCTCAATTTAAAAATTGGGAAAAAGCTGTTCAGAAATGGGCTGACCATAATGATGTTGAGAGTACACCTCCAGATAAGAAGGGGTGTAAGGGTAAAGAAGAAGATGATGATGATTAAATAAATATTAATTATTTACTAAATCAATCTGTAACGTATTTTTTCAACACATTTTCTTCCGGCTTTAGTGTTTATTTTATCAATAATTAAATCACTTTCGGTTCTTATTTTATTTCCCATAAGAACACTGTGTAATTCTATTTCTAGAGTTTGAGTTTGTTTAAGATATTTAATAACTTTCGGTTTATAATTCTCACCCTTGCAAAAATTAGAGAGAATTTTCTGACCATATCTACAAACACTAAAGGCTTCAAATTCTTCTGCCACCCCCATTCTGCTTATAATTTTTTCTAATTCTCTTTTAATTCCAAAAGCTGACATCTTATTGTTTGTTTATTGGAGAAATTATACATAGAAAGTTTTTTCCTCTTTCTTTATTGGGTTCTATTAATATTGGAGAATCGTTTTGATTTATTAAAATTCGCAATTCATCTTCCTTAATACTATTAATACTATCTGTTAAATACTTATAATTTAAAACAATTTTTACTTTTTTACCACTTGCCTTAATCTTAACCTTCTTTAATGTCTTACCAGTGTCTTTAGATTGAGCAGAGACGTTCATTATCCTATTGGATGGTTGGATATCCAATAAAATATCATTTGAATCAGCCTGAGAGAAAAGAGCAGCTAATTTAACAGCACCAAGAAGTTCATTTTTATCTAAAATAATTTCTGTTTTATACTCTTTGGGAATTATTTGTGTGTAATCTGGATAATTTCCATCAATAACTCTTGAAACTAAATAAATATTTTCACACTTAACAGCTATTTGATTCTCTTCAACCAATAAAGATACTACTTCTTCTCTTTGATTAAAAATATGAATAATCTCAACCGCTGTTTTACCAGGAATGATTAAGGCATTACTTATTTTTTTCTTTGATTTTTTAATTATTTTCTGCTTTATAGTTCTTTCACTTAAACGAAAACCATCCGTAGCGACGACTTTTACTTCGCCCTTTTTCCTTAAAATATAAACTCCAGCTAAGTCAGGCCTCATATTAGAAATAGCTATTGAAGGAATAACCTGCTCAATTGCCCTAGCTAAATCCTTCCCTTTCATTTTAAGAAAAATATTCTTTCCAACTTGAGGAATTAATGGGAAATCCTTACTTTCAACCCCCTTAATTTCATTATTACAAGTCCCTGTACTTATTTTAATATTATTTCCACTTTTCTTAATAGTAATCTTCTTTTCACTGATTCCCTCCATTACATTACTTAATATTTTAGCTGGTACAGCTATTTTACCTGTTTTTTTTACAGAAGCTCTAATATTAAGAATAACACCCATCTCCAGGTTTGTTGCTTTTAAAACTAATCCACCTTTTCTGGCTTCAAGATAAACACTAGATAAAATAGGAAGGGTTGTATTATAACCAGTAATTCTAGTTAATAAGTGAAGTTGGTTAATTAAATGTTCTTTTAAAAATGTAAGTTCCATAGTATATAGTTTATTTATTATATATAATTAGTTATTACTATTAGATGGTGGAAAACCGGAATATGGACTAGAAAAACTTTATAGACGGCGAGTTAAGACATTAAATGTTGTGGCAAATGTTGTGGATATTTTTAGTAAAATAGTGACCTAGTAAGTGTTCACAAATAATCAACAAAGAAAAACACAAGTTAAACACAGGGAACAGTATTTATATTAAATATATTTAATATAAATACTGTTCCCTAATTGTTGAAATTTCCTGCTTTAAAGCAAGATTATTTTTTATCTTGGACTTTACCTTATTATAAGCATGAATAATGGTTGCATGATCTCTACCCCCTAATTCTTTTCCTATACATGGGTAAGAAAGTTTTAATTCCTCCCTCATAAAATAAATTACTATCTGACGAGGCTTAATAATATTACTTTTTCTACTTTTACCCGTAATTTCACTGGGTTTTATATTATAAAAAGTAGCCACAGATTCAATTATCTTATTGGGTGTAGTGGTTTTTACAATTATTTTAGAAAAAGAATCTCCAAGAATTTCTTGAGCATTCTTTAAAGAAAAAGTAAGCTTTTTTAATTGACAAACGGCGATATATTTATTTAAAGCTCCTTCTAATTCTCTAATATTATCAGGGACATTGCGTGCAATGTATTCTAATACATTACGGGGTATATTGTGGGAATCTAGGTTTTTTATTTTTTGCATTAAAATAGCAATTCTTGTCTCAATATCTGGTTTTGAAATGTCTACAATCATTCCACCCTCAAAACGTGAACGAAGCCTTTCTTCTAATGTTGCTATTGATTTTGGAGGGCGATCAGAACAAATAACAATCTGTTTGTCTTCCTGATAAAGAGTATTAAATATATGAAAGAACTCTTCCTGTGTTTTCTCTTTCCCGCCGATAAATTGAATATCATCAATTAATAAAATGTCAATATTTTTATAATCATCTTTAAATTTATCAACTCGTTGTCCTTTAATAGAATCAATAAATTCTGTAGTAAATTTTTCTGAAGTTACATAACGAACCTTCAATCCCCTTTTATTATCACTGGTATTATTTCCAATAGCTTGTAAAAGATGAGTTTTACCAAGACCAACACCTCCGTAAATAAAAAGAGGATTGTATCTCTCTCCGGGACTTTCCGTGATTGATTCACAAGCAGCTTTAGCTAATTCATTATGAGATCCAGTTACCAGATTTTCAAAGGTATAGCGACCATTAAGGTTTTGCTTATTAATACCGGTGCTATTTGTGGTAGAGTTGTTTATCTTGGTGTTTTTAGGAACTGGAGTTAAGGATTGTAGGGAAGGTTTTTGAACGGGTGTTATTTGATACTCAATTGATTTAACATCCTTGTAATGATTAAGAATAGACTCCTTAATAAATTTACCATATTTATTTTCTAACCACTCCTTACTAAATCCATTTGGAACAGCTATTATTACCTCACCATTTTTAATACTAGAAATATAAGTATTATTAAACCAAGTAACAAAGTTACCCTTACTTATTGTTACCTCAATTTCACCTAGAACGGCTTGCCAAATGTATTTTTTATCCATTCTTTTCTAAGAAAGACACATTAAAGATAATAGATTTTTATCCTAACATAAAAAAACAAATGAATAAAGGCAATAAGGGAATATTTTCTGTGCAAAAGCTGTGTAAAAGAATTAACGCCCAATAAAAGAACAACTCACCCCTTGTGTTATTAGGTTAGGATTAGACCTTAAGAAAACTATAATTATTTGACATTTCACTCTAACAACCCTAACTTAGTATTAAGATGTTTATTAAGTAACTAAAGTTTTTATGTCAACCAAAAGAACCTATCATCCTAAAAATAGAAAAAGGAAGAAATCTTGTGGTTTTAGAATAAGGCAGAAAACCAAGGGAGGAAAGAAGGTTTTAGCTAGAAGAAGAAAGAAAAAGCGCCAAAGGGTTGTGGTTGCTTAATTTTAGGATTAAAATGTTTAAAAGTAATCATTTAAGTAGAATAGAAATAAAGAAAACGCTTAAGAATGGGGAGCGTTTTTCTGTTAAGGGAGTAACAGCTATCTTTTTACCAAGTAATGAAAAATTAGGAATAGTGGTTATTGTTTCTAAGAAAGTTTCTCCCAGTAGTGTTAATAGAAACAAGATTAAGCGGAAATTTAGAGAAGCCTTTAGGTTAATTATTAAAGATAAAGAAAATATAAAGGGTAATCTTATTTTAATTTGTCACCTTCCTAAATATTCATTTAGAGAAAGTGTTTGGTGTTTAAGAAAAATAATTAGTTTTATTTCTAAGAAAAAAAATGGACATTTTCATAAACCTCTTTCATGAAATTTTATACCGCCCCTTCTTTAATGGGTTAGTGTTTTTCTATAAAGCGACCGGCGACCTGGGAGTAGCGATTATTATAGTTACGACTTTGATTAAGCTTTTACTATTTCCTCTTTCCAAGAAGCAGTTAAATTCCCAACAAGAAATAAAAAAGATTCAACCCAAAATTAATGCGATAAAAGAAAAAAACAAAGGAAACAGAGAGGCTCAGAGTCGAGAAATGATGGAGCTATATAAAAAAGAAAAAATAAATCCAGCGTCAGGATGTTTACCTCTTTTAATTCAATTACCCATATTAATTGCTCTTTATAGGGTTTTTATTCCAGGTAAATCTTTATTTATTGACGGAGATCATCTTAGAGTTGCCATGGAAGTACTTTATTCTTTCCCCTACCTACAAAGTGTTACCGAAATTAAGAACACCTTTTTGGGTATTGTTGATTTAACCCAAAGAAGCATTCCCATTGCTCTTATAAGTAGTGCTTTACAGTTTATTCAAACTAAAGCGCTGATTCCTAAGAAAAAAACAGAAAAGAAGAAAAAGGATGACGATAAACAGCCAGCCTTCCAGGATGTTTTCAGTGGTCAAATGGTCTATATGATGCCCGCTATTACTTTCTTTTTTGGGATTAGTTTTCCCGCCGCCTTGCCTCTTTATTGGAGTGTTAGTACCGCCATTACCATAGCCCAACAGCGATTTTTAAAAGGACAATTAAAAAAAGATTCTTCTGAAACTAAAACTCTATCCACTAAAAAATCCACTAAAAACTAAATATCGGTGGATAACTTGTGTTTTTTTAAAAAATATGTCAATTCCTCGCAAAATAGCCTTTAACACTATCTTTTCTTCTTCTACTAAGATAAGTTGGACATTTGTTTCCATAATAGCCCTTGGTTTAATAACCAGATATTTAGGGGCAGACGGCTTTGGTGAATATACAACCGTTCTGGCTTTTTTCTTTATGTTCTCTGCTATTAGTGATCTTGGCCTTAGTCAGATTGTTTTAAGAGAAATTTCCTACAAAAAAAGAGATACCAAAGAGAAACAAATTATTTCAACAGCTTTTACGCTAAGACTAACAGTTTCTCTTATTATAATTCTGGCATCTTTTGTTTTGGTTAGGTTTCTTCCCTATTCAGATAATATTAAAAATGGAATAATCCTTTCATCTTTTGGTTTATTGTTTTCCTCTGGCTATCAAATATTGGTAACAGTTTTTCAGAAGAGATTACTTGTGTATCAAGTTTCTATAGCAGAATTAGTGGGAAGGGTTGCTAACTTAGCATGGGTGTTTACTTGTGTTCATTTTCAATTGGGACTTCTTTGGATTTTAGGAGGAATGCTTATTTCCTGGGCAAGCACTTTTTTGATTGTATTTATATTAGCTAGGATAAAAGTTAAATTTCATTTAGGGTTTAACTATCTAGGAATAAAAAAACTTTTAAAAAATGCACTACCATTGGGAATTTCAGCGATTATTACCTTTATTTATTTTAGAGTAGATACAATCATGCTCTCTATAATGAAAGGTATTGGTGATGTAGGTATTTACGGAGCAGCCTATAAAATCATTGAGAATGTTGCCTATTTCCCAGCCATGTTTATGGGGTTAATTATGCCACTCTATGCTCGGTATATGTTTACTAACAAGAAAAAATTTAAACGAGTAGCGTATCGAGCTTTTGACACCATTTCTTTTATCGCTATAGGAATTTCTTTTGGAATATTTGCCCTAGCACCTAAAATAATTACTCTTATTGCAGGAGAAGGTTTTGAAGAATCTATTTTGGTTTTAAGAATTTTAGCCATTTCAATTTTAGGACTTTTTTATGCCCAATACTTTAATACTATTCTTATTACAGCTAATCTACAGAAAAAATTGCTATTAATTTTTAGTATTTGCGCGGTTTTAAATATTTCTGCCAATATCATCTTTATTCCTCAATATTCATACTTAGCTGCTGGAACAATTTCATCACTTACAGAGCTTCTTGTGCCAATGTTAGCAGCTATTATGGTTATTAAGCACTGTCATTATTTTCCTAAAGTTTACGCTCTTTTAAAAATAATATTGGCCGGAATTTTAATGCTAGGATTCTTATTTATCTCTAAAAATTGGCCAATTTATCTACAGATTCCACTGGGAGGCGGAATTTATCTAATGGCGACCTTTGCCCTAAAAGCTTTTTCTATAAGGGATTTTAAAAAAATAATTAAAGCAAATTGAATTTAGCGATTATTATTGTTAATTTTAACACAGCCAAGCATCTAAAAAGGACGCTTTTAAGTATTTTAAGCAATAGAGAGTTTAGAAATGAAGAAATTATTGTTGTGGATAATGGTGAATTTTACGACAATAAACGAATTTCTTTAAGAAAGCTACTTGCTGATTTACCACAGAAAACATTTAAGCTTTTAATCAATCATACCAACAAGGGTTTTGGTTATGCCTGCAATCAGGCAGTAAAGGAAACAGATAAGCAAAATATTCTTTTTTTAAATCCAGATTGTTTAATCACCAGTAAGAATGTTAAAAAATTAATTACAACCCTAAATTCATCAAAAAAAGTTGGTATGGTAGCTCCACGGCTTCTTAAGGAAAATAATAAAGACCAGCGCTGGAGTTTTGCTAATGAGCCTGATGTTTGGTCAAGGCTTTTTAATCCATTCAAAGAGATAACCGATCAATATTTATTGGCTCCGAATATTGCTAGCGTTGAATGGGTTAGTGGAGCTTGTTTAATAATAAAAAAAGAGGTATTTTTGGAAGTTAATGGGTTTGATGCTAATTTCTTTTTATATTTTGAAGATAGAGATTTATGTTTAAGGGCAAAAAATGCTGGATATCAGATCTTACGTAATCAAAAAGCCGAAGCAACTCACCTAGAAAGTCAAAGTTTTATTGGATGGAGTGATAGAAAAAAATATTATTATCGCTCTCAGGATTATTTTTTTAAGAAGCATTATGGTTCACTGGCAACCAACTTAATGAAAATTCTTAGAGTTCCCTATTATGTTAAAAATATCTATTTTTCTAAATAAATTTTTCTTATTAGCCATTCTGTTGGCTGGTGGTGTAGGAGCAGGTATCGGTTTATATCCTGTTGAAACACTTATTCTAATTACACTTCTCTTAATTGGCTTATTAATCTTCTTTTTTCCAAGAACATCTTTAGTTTGGCTTGCTTTCCTTTTTCCATTCTTGCCCGCCTTAAATTTAGGCGCAGGTGTTGATTTGGCCAGTGGCCGAGTGTTGATCTTGCTTTTATTTTTCAGTTGGTTAGCACATTCCTTGGCGAACAAATGTTTTAAAGTCCCTCTTAAGATTATGGGCTTATTGGTAATTTTGTTTTTAGTTTGGGTGGCAGGGTCTTATATTTATTCTCCAATCACCGAAAGAACTTTTCGTAAGTTATTGGTTTTTTATAGTATTTTCCCTTTATTCTTTATTGGCTATGGGATGTTTATGGAATATGGAAAAAAGTTAGTCTTATCAGTTTTTAAGGCCGTTGCGGTAGGATCGATAGGAATTATTTTAATAGGAATAATACAATTTCTATCCCAATTTTTTTGGGGAGGTCAAACTGTTGCCGGTATTTATTCTAATTATATAGCTCCTTTTCTTTGGGGGAAAACGGTAGCAGTAACGGTAGCCAGTAATCCTAGTTGGTTTTTTGATGCTGGTTCTATTGATTTATTAAGAGCTTTTGCAACCTTTCCCGATCCCCACATGCTGAGTTACTTTCTAGCTTTTGCCATACCTCTCTTAGTGGGGATCGGCCTTTTCCAGAAAAAGAAAAAGCTAAAGATTTTATACCTAACCTCAGCCTTTATGGGATTAGTGGTTGAGTTACTAACTTTTTCCAGAGGAGGATATTTAGGATTTTTCTCAGCTCTTACTTTTATTTTGACGATTTTATTCTTTAGCTCTTCAAATAAAAAATTATTAGTAGAAATTGTAGGAGGAATAGGCGCTGGACTATTAGTGTTAGGAATAATTTTTCCAGTTAATCCCATTTTTCAAAGAGTTGGTTCTATTTTTAATACTTACGAGGGTTCCAATCAAGGAAGATTGGAAATTTGGGGAGAAGCTTTTAATCTTTTCAAAGATAGGCCATTGTTGGGAGTAGGTCTGGGAGCCTATTCTTACGAAGTAAGGCCAGCTGCCAATTATCGAGATCCAATTTATGCTCATAATCTATATTTAGAATTTTTAGCAGAAATTGGAATCCCAGGATTCATATTTTGGCTAGGAATCATTGTTTCAGCTATCTGGATTTTCACTAAAAACTATTTAAAAAACAAAAAAAGCGAAATGGGGATAATTTCTTTCGCTTTAGGATCTTCTTTGGTTTGGTTTTCTGTCCATTCTCTTTTTGAAATGCCGGTTTATTCTCCAATTATACTCCCCTTGCTTGTCCTTACACTAGCTTTAGCTAGTTATCTGGAGGATAATCTATCTGGTGGGTCGGCCACCTCTAGAAGCTTGTAGCTCCTTTTTAGCTTTAGCAATTTCTATTAACTGGGCTGGATCAGACGTGATGATTTGGTCTTCCGTATAAGAAGCAACCACTCTTATGGCAGCGTGTTTTAATCCAGCAAAGAAAATTCCTTCTCCTACCTTACTTTCTAGAAGCATAAATTTTTCCTGTTCAGTTAAATAAAACGTTTCACTTATCAGGTCTATAGATGCCGGAGATTGTCTTAATAAAAGCTGGATGGATGAGTTAGTAATAATAGGCTTGCCGTAGGGGGAGTTTATAAAATCTGAAATATCTTGAGTAATAGTGGTTAAACCAGTGAAATATTTACGGCAACGCTTGGCAATGCGAAACATAAAATTGCCAGCATCTTCATGGGCCATCATTATCCATGCCTCATCAACAAACAAGAGGCGCTTTCTAAGATTGGAACGAATTTGATTCCAAACATATTGCAAAACTAGATACATAGCCACCGGTCTTAGGATTTCTTCCATGTCGCGAATATTAAAAACTATCAATTGAGTATCCACTCTTACATTAGTAGTTTTATTTAGAAAGCCTGCAAAGGTTCCTTCAGTGTATTTTTCAAGACGAATAGCTAAGTCTTCTCCTCCGCTCATATTCCTTAAAACATCATATAAAAGAGACATGGTGGGAGGATTTTGAGAAGTCGTTTTAAAATTAGGAGAATCAGCGGTAATATCTTTTACGGCATAAGTTTCTCTAATGGCTCTATCTAGAATGGAATCTTCTTCGGGGGTAATATTCCCCATAACAATCCTCATAAGCCCCAGAATATTTACAATTCCACTTCTTAAAATTTCTTCAGGGTCATCGTCGTCTTGCATTAAGGGTAAATCAAAGGGGTTAATATGATTAGGAGAAGTTAAAGATATTTTTACAAATGAGCCTCCAACCGCATTACAGAGATGCTTGTATTCATTTTCTGGGTCTATAATAATTACCTGAGTTCCAAACATTAAAGAGCGTAAAATTTCTAACTTAGCGGTGTATGATTTCCCAGCACCTGATTTAGCAAAAACTACCATATTGGCATTTTCCATCTTAAAACGATCAAAAAGAACCAAGCTGTTATTGTGACGGTTTATTCCGTATAAAATACCATCATTAGAGCTTAAATTTGAAGAAGTAAACGGAAAAGAGGTTGACAGCGGAGAGGTGTTTAGGTTTGTTGAAGCATCTAACTCATCATTGGCTAGAGGTACAGTAGAAGCAAAACCTTGTTCCATTCTAAATACTGCCGGTTTTAAATAAACTAAGCGAGCCTCTAAAATAGATTCAATAGAATTACAAAGATCATTTAATTCTTTTTCTGTTTTTCCATAGGCTGTAATATAAACTCCAAAGCGAAAGAAGCGTTCTACTCCTTGTTGAAGTCTGTCGCGTAAATCCTCAATATCCCGTAAAGAAGTTTCCAGAACAGGGTCTCTAATTTTTCCGGCTTGGGTTTCCAATGTCATTCTGGATTGTACCTGAGTAGCTGTTTTTCGAAGAGACTTTAAAATTACCCCAGTATCAACAGGATGAGTAAACATAGAAATGTCAAACATTCTATCCAGATTAATAATGGGAGAAAACCAGCCCGTTTGAAGGTAACGAGGATAAGCTATAATAAATAAAGTTTTAACAAATCTATTTCCCACTCTCAGCATAGATGGAGAAACATTAAAAGATGCTGGAGCAATTAGGTCCTTAATAGTGGCTAGTCCTTGCAAGTAAGTCTTTTCAGCACTTAACTGCCCAGGAGCTGTCTTTGCTTTAGGCTTGTTGAAAGAAAAAAGTTTATTCATAGAGAATTAAAAATAAATACTTAAGCATACAGTGAAGTGTTTACAGCCATTCCTTCGATAGGAGCCAATTCTAATCTTTCAATAGGTCCAGGATTATAAGTAGAATAATATAACTCGATTAATTCTTGGGTGTTTAAAATAGCCAATCTCAAGCCTGTTCCCGTTAATCCATTTTGAACAAGGTCCACTCGTTGCCACAGTTGGTCTTTGTAAACCTCCAAGCTTGCTAATCCTTTCTTTTTAGTAGCTTTATTAGGAGAGAATATCTCAAAGAAACGGTCTTTTAGTTTACCTTTCTGGTTCTCAACGGGTGAGAAAGGAACAACAATGTAAAAACTTTTATTTACAACATTAATAGTAACCGCCATGTTGGCAATATATTGAATATAATCTTCCATTTGCAAATGAAGTAGCTCGTTGGTTTGCTCTCGAGATAATTTCTTTAGAGTATCAACATAATGCTTTAAGTTTATTTTACGAGAACTAATAAAAATCTGCAGAGGAAAATCTAAGGAGTTTAAAAAACTTTGATAGTGAGTAATAATAGCATCCTGTTCGTCGGTAGATTTGAGATCAAAATTTATAGAAGACACCATTAATACAGCCCTTAAGGCTCCATTTTTTAAAATTACCACTCCATCTTTTATCTGATCAATATCTAAAAACTGCTGAGTACTACCGGTAGCTTGTTTTTGTTTAATTAATTTTTTTGCATGCAGAGATTGACTCATTTAAATATCTTTTGTATTTATTTTTAGGGATTGTAAATATGCCGACGAGATTCTTTTTCTAATTACTCTCTCGATCTTTCTCTCTTTTCAGTTGTTGGTTGCGTTCTTTATTTCTTAAGCGTGCTCCTTTTGTGTTAGCTGTCTCTTCTTTAATAACATTTTTTGATTGGACCATCAAATTTTTAGAAGAAGACTTTTTGTTTTGAGTGGCTGAATTAAAAAATTGTTGATCAGACATTTCTTGCTTACCATCAGCATCTAAAATATTGGCAATGTGTTCTACTTTTTGATGAGGAAACTCTTTTTTGGTAATAATAATTTCCATTTCTTCTTCCTTGTTTTTGTTTTTTGGATTGAATTGCTTTTTTCCTCTTTTCCAAATATAGCGTTTACCCTTGGTGCCATAAATAAGAATATGTCCTAAAAAAGAAACCAGACTTTGATTATAAGGACGGAAAAAAGCAAAAGCAGAAACTATTCCCATTACAAGTATAGCTATAACAATAAATAATGAAAGGTCAAAAATATGATACAGAATAAGGAGTGAAACACCCCCTCCTAAAAGCCATAAAAATTGCTTCCCAGTTAAGGGACCGACAATGGTATCTTCTATATCTATATCTTTTGGAATCTTAGATCTCATGGGTTGATTAATTAAATAATATAATTCCTTCATTTTTAGTGATAGCGAGAGGAGTGTCTTTGTCGTGAGAGGTAATGATAGTTTCTAATCGATGGCGTTCTTCTGTACTTAGATTCCTAGCATTAATTGACTTAAATAGAAACTCTTGTCGCTCATCCTCGGTATTTCCAGTTGCTCCAAATTGACTGCGGTAATCAAAAAGCCAGTTTTGAACAGTAGGAGAAACCTTTGTATCTCGTCCTAAAAGTGAAATTGGAGCTGAAGTTATGGGTTGATCAGCAACACGAGGATTAGTTTGAAGTGCTTGTTTGATTGTTTTTTGAATTGTTGAGCCATCTGATGGTTTTTTTAAAGGAACGGGTTGTAATCGTTTAGGAAAATTAACGCCTTGAGCTTCTGGTTTTGGAAGTGAAGAAGTTGACGGAACCGATGAGGTTGTTTGAGCTGATGCTGGCATCTGTCTTAACGGTTGTTGAGTGGGAGCCGGTGGTTGTTGAAATTTCTGTTGTTGCAGGACAGCTGACTGACTAACTGACTGGGCTGTTACTGGTTTAGAAGCTGTTGGCTGGAATGTTTGTTGAGGTATTTGCTGCGGAGTGGCTTGTTGATTAACTGATTTGGATGTAGCTTGCTGGGACAATGTTTGTTGAGATGGTTGCTGACGAGGTGGTGTAGTTTTCTGCTGAGTTGCGGCTTGTTGCCGAGGTGTTTGTTGAAATTGTTGCTGAGTTGCGACTTGTTGGCTAGATGCTTGTTGTTGAGGTAAAACGTTTTGTTGTGAAATACTCCCTGTTTGTTTAGCGGTTTTTGTTTCTTGAGCAACAACTTTGGCTAATTGTTTTTCTTGTTTATCTATTTTTTCTACCTCATCCATAATTTGTTTTATAGAAAATATTTTAGTTGATTCAAAAAGCAAAAGCAGTTCTTCTAAGATTTTTTTATCTGGCAAAGAAAGAGACTGGGCATTGATTGAATCGGTCATATATTTTCTAACGGCCATTTCGTTTTGTTTGTCCATGCCATATATCTGAACATAGTCTTTAAGCCAGTTGCCAATGGTTGGTCTAGCTTTAGGATTATCTCCTATGGAAATAGATTGAGACCCCAATAGCTCTTCATTCTTAAGCATAGCATTAAGTATCCGAGGGACCGATTCATTCCACATAATAGTGGGTGAGGCAAGATATTTTATCCGAAAAGCTTTTTTAAGACTAAATCCTTTACTATGAATTGGAATAAGAATGTTTTTAGTTAAAAGTTCTAGCTGATCTTTTTCAATTAAGGCAGGGAAAGCTACCCACTGCATTCTAATTTTTAACTCTTTGAGCCATTTTTCACTGAGACCTTCAGTTCCGGATTTACTGCTAAGTTTATTTAAAACATCAAGAGCAATTTCTGTTTCTTGATTTTCCCAAGCTATTAAACTAGAGTCTAATAATTTTTTTGTTTCGGGACTAAGATTGTTAGGCATAATTAATATATTCTTGTTTATAAATGAGTAAATTAAACATTGTCTTCGTCTCCCATCATTCCAACCATACCTTCTGCCTGTCGCGCTGAGACATTTATCACTTCGTTAATTTTACGTTTTTCTTCCGTGCTAAGTTGGTTAGTAACTTCAGTGTTTTTAACAAGCTTTTTAAGCTCTTTGATATCTTTGGATGGAATAACCTTAAACCTTTGTTGAGTTTCTACAAAATTGTTATCCATATTTTTGATGGTTACATGAGCTGTATCAGCAAGTTTTTTTGTGCCGTCAGGTAAGGTTTTAACAATTAAATTGGCTTTAAAAGTCCTGGCGTAGTTTCTAGAACTTAAATTAGAGAGCATCTCATCAATGTTGTGGACTCTTTCTTCACTGGTTGCTGAACGCATTTGTTTAGTTTTAGAATCCATTATTGTTGTTCCGGCTTCGTTATAATGTTTATTTTCTCTGGCTATATTGTCTAAATCAACCCTAAGAAGATCTCCTGGTCTTTTACTGTTACCTTTAAATTTTTCGTCAATAAAATCATTTAAAGTAGCGTTGGAATCTATAAAACCTGCACCTTGTAATTCATTCGTTATGTTCATTCCCTTTTTTGCCATTAAACGCAACCCAGCTTCTATGTCTGCAGGGCTTGTACCGTTTCCAACTCTTGTGATCAACTGACTTGGAGTTTTTGTTTCTTGTGTCATTCGCTCAGTAGCCGTAGCCACTTTTTGTTGATGTACTCTGTCGTCATGGAAAAAGGATCGATATTTTTCACCATAGACTTCTCTTTTAGCTGCTTTTCTATATTCAGCATCAAAATTTTCAGCAAGATTGTTTGTAGTCCATTCAGTTTCTAGGGTGCCCCTCTGTTCCTGTAGTTTTTGTCTACGATTAGCTATTTCATTTTTTCGATCTGCTATTTCAGCCATCCTTTCTTCTGAGAACGGAGTCCCTCGTCTTTGGTTTTCTTCATCAATAAGAGATTGGTTTTCTGCTCCTAGCTCTGTATCTTCTTCGTCAATATCATTTTTTCCTTTTTCATTTTTTGCTCTAGCGGCTGCTCTTTTTTTGTCTTCTGCGTCACCAGCTATTTGTGTTTTCGGTGTCATACCTATTAATCTACGTGACTGATTAGTCATAGCTAGCCAAGTAAGGCTTCCAAGTTGACTCAAAGATTCAGTGTCTTCTTTCCCTTGAGCATCCATTGTTTTCTTGTAAGCGCCATAAAGACCACGACCAAGAGTTACAGGCTCAAGCATAGCCATTGTTTTAGCAGCCCCACTAGCTCCAACAAGCCCCTTGCCCATTCCGGGGGCCATTTTTCTAGCTCTAGCTTTTGTTCTTTCCCATAAACCTGCATTATCTCTCAATGCTTCTGGTGGTGTTACCTGCTTTAATCGTTCGCCAGCTCCTTTAAGAATAGTTTTAGTTCCATGAAGCCCTATTTTATGAAGTGCCATTGATCCACCAACTACCGCAATCTGAGCCATTCTAGTTACTTTGCTTGCTCCAGCAATGCTTAGTGAAGCGGCGGCAATAATAGAGCCCCATAATAAAATAGATGAAAACATTAAATACATATAGATATTGTGGCTAGCGACAATAGGCTCCACATACTTTTTATCACCAAGTGTTTTACCATTACCTAAGTCCATATCTGTTAAATCATTTTTGGGATTGCTAACAACTAATTCCCCGCTTATTAAATTCATCGTATTGGCAGAGAACCAAAGAAAAAAGAAAAGGATTGGTCCTGCCATAGCATACTTCAAAAAACTGCCCCACCATTTCTTAGCCGTTCCCTCAGTATCGGGTAAAACTAATCCAATATAAGCAATAGGTGACAAAACCAATAATACCCAAAGAGCTACCGTTCTAATAATTAAAAATATACCTACGCTTAAAACAACAATAGCGGTCATAGCTATAAAAATAAGTGGTGCTACGGCTCCTGCCGTAATAGCTGCAATAGTTGCCAAATCTGGAGCATCAAGGATATGCTTAATAGTGTCCCATCTTCTCATAGAAGGACCCCATAAAAGACCTTTTATTGCTTTTTCAACTTCTTCTAAAGGATGTCCAAAAATCCCATTAAACATTAAAACATGAAAGAAGTCTAAAATCAGTCCGGCAAAAACTAAACTAAAATTGGTAAGTAAGGCAACCACAACTAATTTTACAAGCAGTTTCTTGTAATTATATTTTTCAATTCTAAATAAGGTTCCTACTCCAATGAAAAGTAAAACTATAATGTAGAACATATTGCAAATGGAAGCGACCACCTTCCATCCATTACGTACCATTGGATTTATAGCAAAACCTTTTAAGATGTCTCGATAATATATTGGGTCAAATAAGTCATGAACCAATTTAACAACTAATTCAAAAATCATCCAAACAAAAAGTTCTATTGCCCAGGCCCCAATTGCTATAATAAGGGCAGGGATTTTTATTAACAGATTAGCAAGTTCATCAAGAGCCCCTCCGGATAAAAGTTTTCTTACTGCTTCCATGAATGTTATTGCTTGAACTGTTTCTGTGGACATAATAAAAAAGAACAAAGAAACGGACATTACAAGCCCAGTAGATAATAAAATTCGTTTTAAATTAAACTTCATTTTTATATTTTGCTATTAGCTTGATCTATAAATATTATAAAGCAAAAATCCTTTTTTGGAAAACTTGATATCTTATTGCTCTTTATTTTTACTTAAATGCTTTTTAGGGGGTAGAATTATTAACCTTATTCCAAATTGTTCCGTTGCTTGATTTTGCTTTATAAATAACCCAACCAGCTCCATCATAGCCTGCATACCACATTAAAAATGGAGGACCGGATTCTCCACAAAGACCAAGAAAAGTATCGGAGATAACTGTAGGACCAGCTATATGAATATTGTCTCCTTTATCACCAGGTCCTAGATTAAGCACCGGATTTTTTTCTTTCTGCCAATGAATACCGTCCATTGAAGTGGCATGAAAAATTCTCCAACCAATTGGTTCGCAAGAACTATTATCAGGATCACCTCCATAGCCAGCATACCACATATGATATGTTCTGGATTCTTCAACACAAGTTAATCCACAACAAGCTGGTGTATATTTTTTTTCTAGCACAACGGTTGGTTCAGAAACATGTATATTATCACAATCACCTTCATCTCCTACATCAAGGACAACTCCATGTTTTTGCCAGGGGACTTCACCATCCATTGAAGTGGCATAAAAAATACGCCAAGTACTTCCATCATAACCGCTATACCACATATGATACATTCTATTACCCTCGCAACAACAAGGTGGTTCGGGAGGGCAAGAACAACAATATTTATTTATGTCTAAAACCACTGTAGGGTTATGAACATGAATGTTTGCTTTACTATTGGGATTTGTATTAATTACTGCTTGATCTGAATATTTATTCCAAGTTAATCCATTGCTTATTGAAAAAACATTGAAAATACGCCAAGTTGAATTTTCTTCGTCGTAGCCACCATACCAGGCGTGATAATCTGCTTTTCCATACATAGCTCCAGGGACTTCTCCAATACATTCCACTACTCTTTCTTGTAAAACTGTAGGATTGGCTACATGAACATTGTCCCGACTTCCTTTAGGTGAAAGCGGAATCCTTCCATCTGTCCCGTATTCACCACCACCTCCACCTTTACCATAGATACTTCCTATTCCTTCAGGAGGAACCTTATTGTTTTTCTTTCGCCAAGCATTACTGTCTGTTGAGTTGGCATGGTAAACTCTCCAAGCACTTCCTTCATAGCCAGCATACCACATACGGTAGCGGTCATTGGGATTATGAATTTCCTTGATAACTGAAGGACCGGCCACATAAATATTATCTCCTATTTTATCAGTATCAGTGCCTAGAAAAATCCTACCACCCGAACAAGTATGATTCGATCTAGTCATATAAGACGTATAGTTATAACTAGGATTACTATTGCTAGGTGTTGTGCTGGTAATGTTATTAGGCTTAACACCTTTCAATGTCCCGGAACAACCAGCTATGAAAAATATACTAACAACTAAAATACTAAAACTTATTAGCGGAATCTTTTTTCTATTTGTCTGCCAATTTTGACTTTTTGTCAGTAGGAATGACTGCAGTATTTTTTTTAATTTTTTCATAGCTTTGTTTTTATTTAAGTTAAAGAAAAAAATATAAAATTTGGAAAACCAAAAAATAGAAACTTTAAGCTTCCGCCCCCGCCTCTACCTCATCTGCTCTTTTTTTGGCAGTATGCCAAGCCCAAAGCACCATCAAGGTTGTTATCGGAGTAACCATATCAACGAAGGGTATTAAACCAAATAAAGAATCAAGAGCAACAATGGCTGCTACCTGAATCACTACCTTAACCAATTGTCTTTTCCATCCTAGTTGGGTGATTATAAGATAGGCGACAATTCCTTTTGGTAGAATGGCTATTAAAAAGTCCAAAAAAGGAACGGGAATCATATCGCAACCATCAGCCACAAGAGCTAAGGGAAGCGCTAACATAAAAATAAATGAGTTATATTCGCCTCCTTCTATCTTCCTGGTTGCCTCACCTGCTTTTTTCTTTAAAGAATTTTTAGAGAAATTTTTGGTACCTTGGGTTATTTTTTGAGCTAAAGACATTTTATTTTTAACGCTTATTTTTTGCTTTTTCTATTATAAGACAAATGAGTTGTTTTTCCAATGTTTTCGAGCTTCTTAATTCTTCAAGCTCTTACTACTTTTAATTCCCTTAATTTCTGATTAAGCTTCTGCCATTCTTTTAGGGTTAATTCTTGAGCTCGTACCTCTTTTTTCTTGCTCAGTTCCATAATGATTCTTTCTAGCTCAACTTTATCTAGACTAAAACCATTAATTAAATTGTTTAAAAGGGTTTTTCTGGGAGAAGCAAAGCCAATTTTAATTAATTGAAGAAGATTTTTTATGCCTGCCTGCTGAAAATTTAACTTCTGGTTAATATTCTTTAAGGTAATTACTGCCGAATCAACTTTTGGCTTAGGGTAAAAGCAATCCCCTTTTATTATAAAAGCAATTTTTGGGGTAGCTACCAATTTAATTGTAAGGGCTAGAGCATTCATTTTTGGAGGTTTAGCACAGATTCTTTCAGCCACCTCTTTTTGAAGTAAAAGTGTCATCTGGCTGGGCCGATGCTCAATTTCTAGAAATAAATGAATAATTTTAGAAGCTATATTGTAAGGAAGATTAGCAACAACTTGATATTCTGGAATCTCTGGCTGTGAATCATTATCCACAAACCGTTTTCTCAAAAGTTTTAGAATATTAATTGTTAAAATATCTCCTTGGGTAATCTGTAATTGTTGATCAAGCTCGGTGTTAAATTTTTTTCTGAGGTAGGAGCAGTATTTAGCATCCTTTTCAACGGCAATAACTTTATTTTGATTAACTAAAAGTTTTTGAGTTAAAATACCCAACCCCGGTCCTATTTCTAAAACATTACTTTTTTCTTGTAAGTCAGCTACTAGTACTATTTTACTTAAAGCTTCTTTGCAAATTAAAAAATTTTGTCCCAGCTTTTTTAAAGGGGCAGCTTGCAACGACTTTAGAGTAGAAATAATTTCCAATTTATCCATAAGGAGATTGAAATATCGGGAGCGAGAGACGGGACTCGAACCCGCGACCTTCTCCTTGGCAAGGAGATGTTCTAGCCAACTGAACTACTCTCGCGACAATAAGAGTATGCTTTATTTAAGAATTCAAGGCAAGGGAACCGAACATTATCTAAAAGACTGATAAAACTATTTTACCCAGTGTTTCTTTTTTAAAACACGATCTTCTTCAATTTTCTTAACTTCAATTTTCTCTTTGGCTTGTTTTTTTAATAATACTAAATCTTTTTTATTTAGCTCTTTTGCTTTGTTTGTTAAATATTTAGTCTGGTTTTTCTTTAAATCTCCCAAGACTTCTCCCAAAAGAATATTAAGAATAATGCCCATCTTGGGACCAGGGGGCACTCCGGCTTCTGCTTTTAACTGTTCTCCATTTATCTTAAGCATCTTAACAGAGATAGGATCCCTAGAGACCTTTTCAATGAGATACTCCAAGTGTCTTAATTTATAGGGCTTAGCCTTAGGACAATTACTACCTAAACGATCAGCAACTCTTAAATCAATTAAGTCATGTATATTTTCTGGCTTAACTTTTCGAAGTAATCTGCGAACACTAGCAGGAGTCACCGTTTCCACCTCATAATAAAACATATGATTTTCAATAAGTAGAGAAACTTTCTCAATTATTTTTTGAGAAAAGCGAAGTCTGGTAAGAGCTCGGTGGGCAACTCTAGCTCCAATAAAGTCATGATTATAAAAAGTGCTTTCAAGACCATTCCCTCGTTTTGTCTGTGGTTTGGCGACATCATGCAACAAGGCAGCCAGCCTTACAGATAGTTTTTTGCTAGGGCAGTATTTTAAAGAAAGAAGAAGGTGTTCATAAACTGTGTAAATGTGATGACGATTCTGGCTAACACCCACCCCCTTTTCTACTTCGGGTAAAATATAGGTTAAAAGCCCTGTTTTTCTTAGTATAGTTATCCCTTCAGCGGGTCTTTCTGATTTAATTATCTTTGTTAATTCATCTCTAAGCCTTTCTTGAGAGATATTAGCTAAAAGTTTAGAATTCTCTTGAATAGCTTTTAGGGTTTCTTCCTCAATTTTAAAATTTAACTGAGCAGAGAATCTAACAGCTCGCATTAATCTTAAAGCATCCTCACTAAAACGATTAATCGGTGAACCGACCGTTCTAATAATCTTTTTTTGGATATCTAGCTGGCCACCATAAGGATCAATAAATTTTATGGGCAAATCTTCAATTGAAGATAAATTAATAGCAATAGCATTAATAGTAAAATCTCTACGCCGAAGATCATCTTCAATGTTTTTTGCAAAAGACACCTTGTCTGGATGACGATGATTCTCATATTCACCCTCAGTTCTGTAAGTGGTAACTTCAACCACTCCAAGGCTATCATCTTCTGTTTTTATTCCTACAGTTCCAAAATCATTTTCGTAAAAACTATCCTTGAATAATTTTTGTATCTCCTCGGGACTAGCGCTAGTAGCAATGTCCCAATCGGAAGGTATTTTTTGAGAAATTAAATCCCTAACACAACCTCCAACCAAGAAAGCTTCATGTCCAGCATTGTCTAATACCTCTCCAATCTTTTTAATAGGAGATGGTATTTTTGCTATTTGCATAACATTAAAATTACTTATCACTGGTATTTTAACAGTTTTTTTAAAATTTGACATCTTTGCTTTAAGATTAGGTCAAGGTCGGGTGTTGGCTTTTATTAAAAAGCATATTTAATATGTTTTATTTTTGTTTTATTTTTGCCAATAATTATTGAGATAACATCGCAACGGTATTCTTCGTCGGGAGAAAGTTTCTTTTCTTTTATAAAGGCTGTGGCCGTTTTCCTTATTTTTGCAATTTTAGAATTGGAAATTGTAGATTCGGGAGGTTCCAATAGCTCGTCTTCTTGCTTAATAAATCTAGACTTAACCTCAATAAATATAACAACAGAGTCTTTTTTGGCAACAATGTCAATCTCCCCTTCTCGTTTTAAGTAATTACGTTCAATAACATGATATCCATTACTTGTCAAATAACGAACTGCAAGATCTTCCCCCTTATTTCCTCTCTTTTTTCTATTTCCTAAATTAATCATAAAGATTTCTTAAGTTAATTAAAGCTATATGCTAGAAAGTGGTATCAAATCCTAAAGAAAGTAACATTAAATCTCAAATAAGTAAATACGGAATAACATTTCACCAGAAGTGTTATGAAAAGATACCAGTATTTATAGAAAGTTAGAGGACACGATTGTTTTGAAATACCTTAAAACGTATTTAGATATTTGTCAAATGATGCAAGTAAGGCTAGATCAAATTGTTCCACGTGGAACAATTTGACACTGAACCATGTTTAGGAATGTTCCACGTGGAACAATTTGATCGTTATTGTAACAATTAAATTAGAAATAATTAAAAATCATAAATCATTTTTTCGCTATCTGTATTTTAGAGAATAGTTTTTTCGCATCTTTTAGGAATGTTCCACGTGGAACATTCTGCCGATTATTACCACCGTTGAGCCAAAAAAGTTGTGGAACATGGATATTATTTTTAGAACATCTATTTTTCCGAGTTGTTTTTTAAGCTATTTTTCAATTGTTCCACGTGGAACAATTTGATCGTTATTGTTTTTAATAAACTTGCTACTAGAAATAATAATGATTAAAAATATAGCTAAGATTGCATTGCCCTGACTAAGCGTGTAAAGATAATGATCGACAATCCCAGATATTAATAGCAAGAGAAAGCCAGTTAGTATTATTTTATTATGAAAACTTGGTCCGGATATTTTTTTATTTAAAAATAGGAAATTTATTAGGAAAAACAAAAGGAAGGATGTTAAAATAATCCCCAATTCACTCATGGTTATTAAGCACATATTATGCACAGGTTGAAGCTCCCAAGGGCTTAAATTAAAGGAATTGTGCGATTCAGTAAAAAGAATAAAAGTGCCTGCCCCAGCGCCTAGTAAGGGATTCTGTGTAATTATTTGCTGGGAAGATGCTAAATAGATTTCTCTTAAAGTGGTATCTTCCTTTTTAAAGGATCCTTTCTCATTCCACCTGTTTTTAACTAATGGTAAAAAAATTAACAATAAAACGAACAGACTTCCTAAAGAAATTATTACTACTCTGTTTAAATATTGTTTTCTACAAAAAAATATTCCAACAAGAAAAAGCAATAAAAGAAAGATAGAAATTCTAGAGAAAGTAAAAAAAAGTGCTACAGAGTTTATTAAAATAATTAAAGAAAGTAGCTTGATTTTATTCTTAGATACAAATTTAAATAATGCTTTAATTGGTTTTTTAATATGCAATATCAAATTGTTCCACGTGGAACAATTTGATATTGAACCATGTTTAGGAATGTTCCACGTGGAACATTCGGTCGCTATTCCCTTTAAATAAGCCAAATAAAAAAAAGAAAATGAAATACTTGCCAGTAAAAACCCTCCCAGAATATTTGGATGAGGCTCTGTCCCGTAGGCTCTAATCATCTTTCCCAAAGAAGAATCAATCTTGGCAACGCCTAAAATATCTGAAGCCAGTAGGCTTTCTCCCAATAATTCTAACCCTAAAGATCTTTGAATAATAAATTGACCGATAGCAATCAATGCCTGTAAAAAGGATGCGATAATAATTAATTGAATGGTGGTGAATAATCTTTTTGAATTTGAGATAAAAGATACCCCAAAAAATACAAGCAATGACCAAATTAAAAGATGAAATAATTTATGGATTGAAAGCAATACATTTATTGAGTTGAATACATTTAGCAATGCAAGAACTGCAATTGCTAGAAAGATTAGTAAATATCTATAGCTTGACAATTTCTTAATAAGATTGCTTAATATAAACTTACCATTGATTAAGAATAGTAATATAATGAGTATCTCAGGAAAAGAAATATAAAGACTATTGTATTCAATAAAATGATTCTCAATAAAGGAAAAAGAATTAGAAAAAAAGAATCTTTTTTGAAAAGGGATTAAAAATATTATGGAATAAAAAAGGAAAGCTGTTAGCTGTTTTCTTACTTGGATAATATTTAATCTTTGTAGCATTTTGAAATATTATTTTAATAGGTAACATTAACAGAAATATTTTTTTTGTCACTTTTTTAGATAGAATATTTCATAGGAGTTGTTTATTGCCTCATTAATACTAGGAAATTGACATACTGACAAAAGGCTGTTTGATTTTTTGCTATAAGAATGGTATAATATAAAAGTTGAGTAAAGAACCTTAACAAATGAATTGTTAGCTTCAAATTTAGCAGAAGTTTTCTGGCTGTAATGTTTTGGTTTGTGAATAAATTATAGTTAGTAATCTTCTGCTGAATAAATCCTAATTATTGTTTTGTTTTTTAAAATAAAAATAAAAATAAAAATTATTATAAACAAAAATAAAAAATTGAAAATCTTAAACGCTGTCTAAAAAAAACGAAACAATAAAAAATTATTTGGTAGAAGAAAAGGAGCTTAACAGTTCCACATCTCGTCACAAAGAATATCCAGACGAAACAATAAAAAATAAAAAAGTTTCGTTTAGCGTTTTATCACCCTTTCGCTTATGGATTGGTTCTTTTTACCCTTTATGACGAGCTCGAGCGGGTGACAGTTCTCCAAAAGTAATATAATAGGGGAATCTGTCCCCGCTTTTTAATTTTTGATCAACTGATTTGTCATTTTAGAATATTCTTGATAAAATTTAAACTACTAAAGTGAAATTATTAATTTACTATTTAAGTTTAAAATATTAAGTAATAAAAAATAAATTATGTTAAGCCAAGAAGATATTAAAGAATTTGAAGAGCAATTATTAAAACAAAAAATGGACTTTGAGGAACAGTTAAATAAAATAGCCAAAAAAGACAAAAAGATAAAAGATAATTATAGAACATCCTTCCCAAATTACGGGAGAGAGGATCAGGACAACGCCGAAGAGGTAGAAGTCTATGACAGTACTCTTTCTCTGGAAGGCCAATTAGAATTAGAGCTCAGAAAGGTTAACATTGCTCTAGATAAAATAGAACAGGATAAGGGATATGGTTTGTGTGAGAATTGTGGGAAAGAAATTGGGATAAAAAGATTAAAGGCGTATCCCTGGGCCGGTAAGTGCATAACCTGTGCCAAGCAAAAAAATCATTCCACCTAAGGTGTATTTAAAAACTAGAGAAGAAAACAATTTTCAAGTTTATTAAAACCTCTTGCTGGAGGTTTTAATTTTAGTAACTAAACTTTATTTAAATAAAAATAGGTTAAATTTGTAGAAGATGAAAACAAGAGAAAATACAAAGAGTAAAATTAAGTTATTCTACTGGCTTTTTGTGCCTCTTGTTTTGGATCAGTTGCTAAAAACTATTCTAGTAAAACAAGATTTTTTTTCATTAAAATTTCAGATAGACTATTCTTGGCTTGTTTATGTTTGCAATAAGGGGATTGCTTTTGGAATTGAGTTTAATAAGTTTTTAATTATTTTTATAAACTTTTTTATAATCACCTTGCTATTATATGGCACAGAGAGAGTGGGGATTAGAAAAGGAAGTAAAATAGCCAGCTATTTGATAATTGGAGCAGCCATTTCTAATCTTCTGGATCGTTTAATTTATGGATGTGTGGTGGATTATATTGATTTTCAAATTTGGCCAGTTTTTAACTTGGCTGATCTTACGATAACTCTTTCGGTTTTTTACTTGTTGTTTCATTTTAAAAAAAGAAAATAACAAGCTCTCTAAAAAGCAACTCAAATTATTGATACGGACTGGTAATCTAGGATGAAATGGTGCAAAAGAGAATCTAAAAATAATTTTAGTTAAGATAGCTCTGACCAAAAAATAATTTAAATCAGTCCTAGTTTAAGAATAAAACTATGTTTTCTCAGGTAAAATCTTTTGTCTTGGATGGTCTTGACTGCAAAGAAGTAGAAATAGAGACAGATAGGTCGGGGGGATTACACAACTTTACCTTAGTAGGCCTCCCAGATACAGCCATTAGAGAATCTAGAGACAGGGTAGGGGCAGCAATAAAAAATAGTGGCTTTAAGCCCCCTTATCATTTTGGAAGGATTACTGTTTCTTTGGCTCCTTCTTATTTAAAGAAAACAGGGTGTGGTTTAGATCTTGCGATTGCAATTTCTATTTTAGAAGCCACTAACCAAATTTCTCCCTTGAAAGAAAAGGTTGCGTATTTAGGAGAGCTATCATTGGATGGCGAGCTAAGAGAAACACAGGGAATTTTGTCAATTGTTATAGCCTCTCGACAGGCTGGGTATAAAAAATTTTTTATACCAACCGCAAATGCTAAGGAGGCGAATTTAATAGATGGCATAGAAATTATTCCATTAAGGTCCTTGGGAGAGTATATTTCTTACTTAAAAGGAGAGCTTAACTTAAAAACCAATGCTTTTAAATTGGATTTGCCCACTCTTCAAAAAGAAAAAGAATCTTTTGAGATAGATATCGCTGATATAAAAGGTCAAGAAAAAGCCAAAAGAGCATTATTAATTATAGCTGCTGGAGGCCATAATCTACTTTTTTCTGGTTCTCCCGGAACTGGCAAAACATTTTTAGCGAGAGCGCTTCCCTCAATATTGCCCAGCCCATCACTAGAAGAACAACTAGAGGCGACTAAAATATATTCCGTTGCTGGATTGCTTCCCATGGATATTCCCTTAATTATGACAAGACCATTTAGATCTCCTCATCATACCGCATCAGATGTTGCTTTAGTTGGTGGAGGGTCAAAAATAAATCCTGGAGAAATTACTCTAGCTCACAGAGGAGTACTTTTTCTAGATGAAATTCTTGAATTTTCAAAAAAGACATTAGATAGCTTAAGGCAGCCACTGGAAGATGGAACAATTAATATTTCTAGAGCTTCCGGTTCAGTTACTTTTCCAGCTAAGTTTATTTTAGTAGGGGCAATGAATCCTTGCCCCTGTGGCTACTTAAATGATCCAGATAGAGCATGCACCTGTACCCCGTCTGCCATTAATAGATACAGACAGCGATTGTCCGGACCAATAATTGATAGAATTGATCTTTTTGTTGAAATTAGGAGGGTAAAATACAAAAAAATAAAAGAAGGTTTAGTCGGCCAAACATCTAAAGAGGCTAGAGGATTAGTAGAAGTTGCCAGAAAAATTCAACTTAAAAGATTTAAAGGAAAAAATATTTTAACCAATTCAGAAATGAGCTCTAAGGATGTTGAGAAATATTGTTCTTTAGATTCTCAAGGCGAGTCTTTTATTAAGAAAGCCACAGAAACTTATTGTTTTTCTACGAGATCCTATTATCGCATATTAAAAATCGCTAGAACCATAGCGGATCTAGCGATTAAAGATAAAATTCAGAGCGAGCACATTGCTGAAGCTCTACAGTATCAATTAAAAGAAGTAGGAAGTTAATAAATGTAACCCTTAATTACAGAACTGCTAGCGCTGAGAGTTCTTTGGCTTACTTTACCCCAACCTCTGTAATTCATTTCTGAAACTGTTATTTTGCCACCTTTTACTTTCTCTACAACAGCTACGTGACCATAACGACTTTCTCTGGTTACAACAATTGATCCAACTTTAGGAGATTTTCCGGTTTTTGCTCCATAGGCTTTAGCATGATAAAGCCATGTTCCCGCATTTCCTCCCCAAGGAACATGTTTTCTTGAGGCAACGTACCAAGTACACCAACCATAAGGAAAGCGATGAGCTGGATATTTATATCTTTTTTTTGATAGGGTTTCGCTAGCTTGGGTAGAAACAGTGTTTTGAGCTGTCCCTGTGGTACTAGCATATGTAGTAGCTTGACTATCCGTGTAACGAGGCTTACTTTCTTGCTTTCCATCAGGGATAACAATTTCGTCTCCAATGTTTAAATCTCCATCGGCGGGAACATCATTAAAGGTTATGATTTTTTTCTCGCTTGTTTTGTATAATTTAGCCAGAGATTTTACCGTATCATGTTTTTTTACTTTGTGCTTTATTCCTGTTATTGGAAGGATAAAGATCTCATCTCCTGGTTTTATAATAGAGCTTTCTGTTAAATCATTTGCCCAAAGAATAGTATTAACGGTAATGGAATATTTTTGGGCAATAGAGCCGGCAGTATCTCCATCTTGAACTTTATAGACAAAAACATCTTGACCGGAAACATTAAACTCGTCAGGAGTTGGGTTAGTTACTGGTGCTAAAGCACTAACCACCGTATTTTTTTCACCTTCTTCTTTAAGATATTGTTCATATTCTGCTAGTTCGTAAGCATCAGCAATAGGAGCCAAAGCTAAAGAGTTGGATTTCTCTATTTTATTATATATGGGAGTTAAGGTGTTATCTTCTGCAAGAAATGAATTATTACCTAAAACATTTCTATTCTGTGATTTTATATTTACGAAAGAAACAAAAATAGCACAGGCTAGAATTCCTGCTCGAGCGGCATTTTTTTTAATAAAGCCAACCAAAATAGAAAATCTCCCTTTTCTTAAAAAAGTTACTAATTTCCGCTGATAACGATTTAGACGACCACAAAGCTCTTTACCTTTAGCTATCAGAGGAGAATATTTAGAAGGAAAGTGTTTAGTCTTCTGCTCCCTCTTTAAACGATTCAAGTCATTCTTTTTAAAGAGGTTTTTAGCAAATTTACTAATAGAGATAAAACTCCATTTCGGAAAAAATTTTATGACTTTTTGCTTTATTCCAAAGCTTGTCCAGTCCCTGATTGAAAGCCAATCAAAGTTTTTCCTAAAATAATTTAATTCGACACTTAAAAGCTATTTAAATGCTTTATTTGACTTCAGTGGATATCCTAGTGGTTTGTTATATAAAGTCAATAGCAGTCTTTCTACCCATCTTGGAATAGTAGAATGGATAAATGTTAGCATAACTTTATTTTATAAACATTCGTAAACTGGAATTAAAGAACTTTATAAAATTGTAAATAATAAAGTGCCCGGAGCGAGACTCGAACTCGCATGGGAGAATATCCCAAGGGATTTTAAGTCCCTCGTGTCTACCAATTCCACCATCCGGGCAATAAAAATACTAAAATAAAATATCTTGAGAATGCTTATGAGGCCAGGAGGGGATTTGAACCCCTGTAGAAGGTTTTGCAGACCTTTTCCTAACCACTCGGACACCTGGCCTTTTCTATTGAATGCCTTTAAGCAATTTTGTGAAGTCTATTTCCAACTTTCAATATCTATAATGAGTGGTTTAATCTTTAATGATACTTGCTGATCAATAATTAATTGTTTAATCTGCTTAGCTTTATCATTGACTAGATTAATATTTTCTTGAAACTCTTCATAAAGATTTTCAATTTGTTGATTATAATCAACGGAAGTATCATTTTCCGATTCTTCAGAATTCTCAGTTTCATTCTGATATTCAGATAATAGGCTTTGATGAAAATTTTGCAACTCAACTGGAGGGGTGATGGATAATAATTTTTCTCCAACATCTTCTAAAATATTTTGATTTTTTACATCGTCTTCGATTTCTTGAAATTGATTTATTATTTGATTCAGATCATCAAAATACTCAAGACACTCTAAATACTTTGAATAAGTAGATTCAACGTCCCGATAAAACATTAGCGTTTCTTCTTTAATAACCTTAGTTGTTTTAATGGTGGAAAATTGGTTGACCGTATCAAGTTCTTTAATTTGAATCTTTGAGTTTTTTAAAACATTTTGAATAATTTTAATTTGTTGTTGAGTACCCTCTAGAATTTTAGGGTTACTGGCATCAATAATATCAATCTCTTCTTTAATACTGCTAGCTTCGTTTAAGTCTTCAACTGTCTGACTAAATCCCTGAGCAGTCTCTTTAATAAAATTCTTTTGTTGTTGCTCTTGATAATTCAAATAAATAAAAAAGGTAATAAGAAAAATACTTACAAGCAATGCAAGAGAAAGCAGAAAAAGATGTTTTTTTAAAATTCCTTTTTTTGGGTTAGATTGCATTGGTTTATTTTATTGCGATTCTATGTTAATAATAAATTAGGAATAATACAGCCTATTTAAATAAAAGGATATATTAACTTGTGGAAACAGGCAACAGCTTGAGAGGAATCAAAATAATAAATATAATTATAATCAATAAATAACTGGGGCATCAATGATAAATTTAAAAGAAGTTAAAAACATTGCTGAATTGAGCTACATCAATTTTGATGAAGAGGAAATCAAACAATATACGCAAGAGCTTTCAAAAATAATGGATTTTTTTACAGTTCTGAAAAAAATAGATACCCAAGATGTTGAACCACTTTTAGGATCTTCTGAGCTTGAAGATGTAACCTTTGAAGATCGTCCCAAAGCTTGTTTTAATAGTGATAGTATTATTGAAAGAGTTCCCGAGAAACAGGATCGCTATATAAAAACTAGAGCCGTTTTTAATTAATTTTTATATTTTAGAAAATAATAAAATAATGACGATAGTAGAAGTAAAAAAGAAACTTGTAAATGGAGAAATAAGCTGTGAAAAGTTAGTTGAAGATTATTTAAATAGGATTAAGGAAGTTGATGGTGGCGAAAAAGGGATTAATGCGGTGATTACTCTTAATGAAAAAGATGCTAGGGAAAAAGCCGTTGTAGTTGATAAAAAAATTAAAAAAGGAGATACGCTAGGATTATTAGAGGGTGTTCCCATAGCTATTAAGGATATAATTTGTACCAACAATTTAAAAACCACAGCTGCTTCAAAAATTTTGGATAATTTTGTTCCTACTTATGATGCTACCGCAGTTAAGAATTTGAAAAAAGCTGGAGCAATTATTATTGCTAAAACTAATTGTGATGAATTTGCCCATGGAGCTAGTGGTGAAAATTCAGCTTACGGAGTAACTAGAAACCCTTATGATTTAGATAAAGTTCCTGGTGGAAGCTCTTCTGGGTCGGGAGCGATTGTTGCTTACGGAGGAGCTACAGCTGCTCTAGGTACTGACACTGGAGGCTCTACCAGACTTCCAGCTAGTTTTCTGGGCCTAGTTGGGTTGAAACCTACTTATGGAAGAGTTTCTCGGCGAGGACTTATTGCTATGTGTTCCTCTATTGATAGTATTGCTCCTATTACTGAGAATGTTAGTGATGCTGCCATTCTACTTTCCATTATTAGCAACAAAGATCCGCAAGATTCTACTTCTTCTGGTTTTGCTGGAAAAGATTTCACCCGTGATTTTAATAAAGGCATTAAAGGGTTAAAAATTGCATATCCGAAAGAGGCTTTATTAGAGGGGCTTGACGAGAAAGTTAAAAAAGTGTTTTTTGAGAATCTGGAGATGTTAAAAGCAGAAGGTGCCAAGATTTCTCCAATTTCTTTGCCACTTTTTGGTGAACCGGCAGTGGCAGTTTACTATATTATTGTTCCAAGTGAGATTAGTTCTAATTTAGCTAGATTTGATGGCGTTGGTTACGGTATGCGAGAAAACTTAGCGAAAGACTTGAAGGATTTTTATAGTAAAACCAGAACAAAATATTTAGGGAAAGAAGTAAAGCGTCGTATAATGTTAGGAAATTTTTCTCTAAGTGCTGGATATTTTGATGCTTATTACAATAAAGCTCAAAAAGTTAGACGGTTGATAAAAGAAGAAGCTCAAAAAGCCTTTGAAAAGTATGATTTAATTGTTACTCCAACTACCACTACTCCTCCCTTTAAGATTGGAGAAAAAGCTGATCCTCTGGCTATGTATTTAGTGGATATTTATTCTGCCTATGCGAATTTGGCAGGCATTTGCGCAATTTCAGTAAATGGTGGTTGGGTTGACAATAATTCAAAGGCCGAGTCTATTTTCCCAGGCAAGAAGAAACTTCCAATTGGTTTTCAATTTATGGCAAAACAATGGGATGAAGAAACATTACTTAGGGTAGCTCATCATTTTGAAAAACTGGTTTCCAAAAATAATAAATAAATTAGTAATTAATACCAAAAAAGGGTAAAATAAAAAAACCGTTAATTTTTTAGAGATGACTTTTGCAAATTTGTTTAATTTTTTTTCTGAACTTTCTTTGAATTTTAGACACTCTTACCAAGGTAAGGTAATTGTCTGGATTCTTCTTATCTATTGTATAATAATGGCAATATGTATTCTAAAACTTTTTTTAAAGCATTCATCTATGCTAGATTATACGACTCACGGATGTAAAAAGGATAAAAGAATAGAAAAAGAAAAAGAAAAAACGGCCAAACTTCCTATCGGTACTTGGGAAAAAATAAATACTAAATTGAATTCAGTAAATCCTAATGATTGGAAAATAGCAGTTATTGAGGCAGATAAGACTTTAGACGAATCTCTTAAAACCGCTGGTATTGCTGGTGGTACAGAAGGAGAAAGATTAAAAAATATTGTTGGAGCAGATATAGGAGATAATTTGAATAATGTTTGGAATGCTCATAAGATTAGAAATAGTATTGTTCACGACTCAGCCTTTGAATTGGCCAATGATGTTGCCAGAAAGACAGTGCGGATTTTAGAAGATGCCAGCAAGGCCGTTCAGTAAAAAGTTCATAAAGTTCATAAAGTGATTTATCATTTCAGTCTTCGCGGAAATAATAGAGAAATAAGACAATTCATCATTCAAACCTTACAAACTTTACAAATTTTATAACTTTTCACTTTATAACTTTTCACTTTATAACTTTGCCATATGACTCTGCGAACCTATCTCAACTTAATGATAGTGGCAACTCTTTTTGCAGCCACAGCTTGGTTTTTAGTAGTTTATTATATTGACCCTATGGAGGCGGGAGGCATGGGGCTTGGTTTATTTTATGCAACTTTATTCTTTATGCTTGTAGGAGTTTTTACCGTAGTTGGTTTTTCTCTAAGAAAATATCTTTTAAACAATGAGCTGCTGTTTACCCTGATTGGACTTTCTTTTCGTCAAGCCGTTTGGATCGCACTTATAATTGTAGGATTGCTGATAATGCAAGGAGCTAGAATCTTGAATTGGTGGGATGCGACCTTATTAATAATTTCAATTTCTCTCTTAGAGGCTTATTTCTTAACAGAATAAAACATTGCTTTTTATTCTTTTTTGAGCGATAATGAAATAAGAGTTAAATCTACAAGATAAGACACGAGGGTGTCTTGTTTTTAATAGTAAATTTATGGGCAAAACTAATAAAAAAGCGGTTGACGAATATTCCGCCAAACAAATTCAAGTTTTAGAAGGTCTTGAACCGGTAAAAAAAAGACCAGGTATGTATATCGGTGGAACGGGATCAGAAGGACTTCATCATTTAATTTGGGAAGTTGTTAACAACTCTATTGATGAGGCTATGATTGGGCATTGTAATGATATTATAATAGAACTTCTTAAAGACAATAGAATAAAGATAACCGATAATGGAAGAGGTATTCCCGTAGAGAAGCATCCCAAAACAAAAAAATCTACTCTGGAAACTATAATGACAACTTTGCACGCTGGAGGAAAATTTGACAGTAATAGTTACAAGGTTTCTGGTGGACTGCATGGGGTAGGAGTCTCTGTAGTAAATGCTCTTTCTAAATGGACCAGAGTAGAGGTGAAAAGGGAAGGATTTTTATGGTCTCAAGAATATGTAAAAGGAGAACCTAAGTATCAAGTTAAAAAGGAGAAAAAAATAACAGGGAATGGGACGGCGATAATTTTTGATGCAGATTCTGATATTTTTCCTGATATTAAATGGAACAAAGGTAAAATTCTAGAATATTTACGTCACCAAGCCTATCTCACTAAAGGGGTAAAAATAACAGTCATTGATCAAAGAAAAGAATTGCCCATTAAAGACTATAAAGGAAGCAAGTATCAATTTTATTTTGAAGGTGGTATTGTTTCCTACATTAAACATTTAAATAGAAGCAAGGTTGTTGTTAATGAATCACCAATTTATATTGAGAAACAAGTAGGAGAAGTTTATGTAGAAGTGGCCGCTCAATATAATGACGACTTCAAAGAGAATTTTTTTGCTTTTACTAACAATATCTATAACCCTGGTGGCGGAACCCATGTTTCTGGTTTTAGAATGGCTCTCACTCGCTCCTTAAATGATTATGGTAAAAAACAGGGTTTTATTAAAAAGAAAGAAGAAATGTTTGCCGCTGAAGATCTTCGGGAAGGTCTAGTAGCAGTTATTTCCGTTAGAATGTCTCAAGCTCCTCAATTTGAGGGGCAAACCAAGGATAAGCTAGGTAACCCCGAGATAAAGGGCATAGTATTTAGTGCAGTGAAAGAAGGGCTAGGCTACTTTTTAGAAGAAAATCCCACTGAAGCTAAAAAGATTTTTGGAAAATGTGCCCTAGCTGCTAAAGCTAGGCAGGCTGCCAAGGCAGCTCGAGATACCGTTATTAGAAAGGGAGTTTTAGATGGTTTTGCCTTACCCGGTAAGTTATCCGATTGTTCAAGTAAAAAGGCTGAAGACTGTGAACTATACCTAGTAGAGGGTGACTCGGCTGGTGGATCGGCCAAACAAGGTAGAGACAGAGAATTTCAAGCCATTCTTCCTTTAAGAGGAAAAATTTTGAATGTAGAGAAAAGTAGATTAGACAGGATGCTTTCTTCTGAAGAAATTAAAAATTTAATTATTGCTCTTGGTACTGGAATGGGTGATGATTTTAAGCTAGAGAAGTTGCGTTATCATCAAATTATCATTATGACCGATGCTGATGTTGATGGAGCACATATTAGAACTCTTATCCTTACTTTATTTTTTAGACATTTCAAAAAACTTATTGAAGGAGGGCATGTATTTATAGCCCAACCTCCTCTTTATAGAGTCCAGAAAGGAAAGCAGATAAAATATGCTTATAATGACGAGGATAAAGATGAAATTATTGCAGGACTAGATGTTAATCAGAATGAAATGAAAACAACAAGTAAAAAGAAAAAAGATAAAGAAAAAAAGATTATAGTTTCTCGTTTTAAGGGTTTAGGAGAAATGAATCCCGAATTATTGTGGGATACCACAATGGATCCAGAAAATAGAGTTTTGTTAAAGGTAGAGATTGAAGATGCTGAGCAAGCAGATAAAATTTTTACTGTTCTTATGGGCAGTGAAGTAGGGCCAAGAAGAAAATTTATTCAATCTTATGCGAAAAGTGTAGATAACTTAGACATTTAAACTTAAATTTATCTTTTCACCAACTGCCGAACTTTACTATAAAGAGAATACTTATTTTCTTGAATTGGTATTTCGTAAGTTGGATGAAACTCCGCGATGTTTCCTCCAAAACCCATTTTAAATCTGGTTACTCCGGGCCATTTTTTTTCGTCTATTCCCCAAAAATCATAATAATCAAAGCCTTGCTTTTTAGCGTCAAGGATAGCTTGCCATTGAAGAAGATGGGGAGCCATTAAATTTCGGTGCTGATTTGAAGATGCTCCATGAAGATAGGTGGCAACGCCCTGATTGAAGATTATTAAATTTGAAGCCAAGGGTTCCCCTTGATAAAAGGCAGTATAAATTTTTAGAAAACCACTTTTCTGCAGGCTAGCTATCATTGTTCGATAGTATTTTTCAGGGTAAATAACAAATCCATCTCTAACTCCAGTATCTTTAGTTAATTTTAGAAAAGCATCTATTGCCTCTGGAGAATTTGCCTGCTTAATTAAAATATTCTTCTTGCTCGCTAATCTTATATTATACCTGGTCTTAGCTTTCATATTTGCTAATAATTCTTCGGGATCTTTTTTGAGAGATAAATATAAAGTTTTTTCTGGTTGTTTTGTTTTAGCTTGAGAAAGTTTTAATCCAGCTAATATGCAGAAATGATTTTCTAGTAAAGGTGGATTAAAACGTAAAAAGAAACAACCAGACTTCTTGCAAGAATCACCTAATATTTTGAAAATTTGATTTAGCTCATCTGTTTTTAATTTTTTATAGTCCAACTCCGGTCCGAAAGGGCAATAAGCATAAGAAAAAAAAGGTAACATTTTTTTTAAAACTAAAGTAGCCCTGCCAATAATTTTTTTATTTTTATCTTTAATAATAAACCTAGTTATTTTGTTGCCGGTTTTTTTAATGAATTCTCCCCATTCCCAAGATTGGAGAAACTTTCCTTCCATAAAAACAGAGCTGGAAAAATCCAGCTGATTGTAAACTTTTTTTTGAGTTACTTCTTCAACGGAAAACATAATCATTATTAATAAAACCTGTTAAGAAAATAATTTAAAAATTTGAATAAAGATAAGAGATCCGATAATACCCAATACTGCTCCTGAAATAGCCTCACTGATAGTGTGTCCTACTCGCTCTTTTAAGCGAGGATAATCCTTTTTGCCGTAATCTTTGACAAGACGGTTGATGGCTTTACCATAAGTGCCAATGTAGGCTCGTAATTTAATAGCATCATAAACTATAAGCGTTCCCATGGTAAAAGCTATGGCAAAGATTGGGGAATCAATTCCTTGATAATAACCAGCCGTGAATATCATAGCGGTTACACAGGCAGTATGAGAACTTGGCATGTGACCATACTCAAAAAGATATTTCCAATCAAGACCGTGTCTAAAAGAATGAACAACAAACTTAATAATTTGAGCTGAGATCCAAAGAAAAAATGGAATAGCCACCATGGCCCATTTTTCAGGATTAGAAAAGATTGTTTCACTAATCATGTAACTTACTTAGTTATTATTTTAGAAACTTTATTGATGGCATTTAATAGTTTACTAGAAAATACGAAAAACGGAAAGGGTAAATTATATAAATATTATTTTAGGAATAAGTTCTGGTCTAAAGATTTGCCTTGAATTTTTATTAATGTATAATAAAAAAAGATATCGGTTAGTTATTCTTGCTAATTTTTAATATTAAAATATGACCTTAAGTATAATACTGGTCCTAGTGCTTGTCATAGGAGGTTTTCTTGTCGGTATTTATAATGGATTAGTTAAACTTAAAAATAAAGTAGAGGAAGCTTGGTCCGATATTGATGTCCAGTTAAAGAGAAGATATAATTTAATTCCTAATCTTCTAGAGACAGTTAAGGGGTATGCTACCCATGAGAAATCTGTTTTCAAGGAAGTTACCGAGGCTAGATCCCAAGCCATGCAAGCTTCTACTCCAGCCGATAGAGCTAAAGCAGAAAATGGTTTACAGGGAGCTTTGAAATCTCTTTTTGCTGTAGCAGAAAGTTATCCAGAACTTAAAGCCAATGAAAACTTTCTTGATTTGCAGAAACAATTAGCAGAAACAGAGGACAAAATTCAAAACTCTAGGAGGTATTACAACGGCAATGTTAGAGATTTCAACACTAAGATTCAGATATTTCCCAATAACCTTGTATCTCCAATGTTTGGTTTTAAAAAATATGATTTCTTTGAAATAGCCAATGCTAAAGAAAGAGAAAATGTTAAAGTTAAATTTTAGATGTTAAATTTAAATAAATTAATAAATAAACTAATATGAACGAAGCAAACAATACAGGTAGTCAGCAAGCTGGACAACAATCACCAGGGAAAGTTCCTTCACCAGGGAAAGCTCCTGCGGGAGGTCCAACAAGTGGCGGCAAGAATGATATTGAAGAGAACAAACTCTTCGGAGTTCTTGGTTACCTAGGAATTCTTTTCTTGATTCCTCTGTTGGCCAAAAAGGAAAGTCCCTTTGCTCAATTTCACGCAAAACAGGGAATGGTGCTTTTCATTGTTGGGTTTGTGGGTAGTTTTATTATTTGGATTCCACTGGTTGGTTGGGCGATAGGAATTTTCTTGTTAGTTTTGATGATTATGGGGATTGTTAATGCTTTGAATGGTAAAACAAAAGAACTTCCATTGATTGGAGGCTTTGCCAAAAAGATCAATTTTTAATTATTTCTTTTATAAAAACTCCTGTTAAAACAGGGGTTTTTTGTTTTTAGAAAAAAGGAGTATAATAAAACTAACTAAAATTATTAAAGTCATTAAGGTGGTTTTTGAATCTATATTTTATTTTTGAATTTGATTAAGTGCAAACAAAAATTGTCTGTACCATAGGTCCAGCATCTAAAAGTAAAACAAAATTAAAGAAAATAATTGAAGCCGGAATGACCGTAGCTAGAGTTAATTTTTCTCATGGAAGTCAGAAAAGTAATGGTAAATTGATTGATAATATTCGTTTGGCTGTCAGTGCAAATAAAAAGAATGTAGGAATAATGGCAGATCTTCAAGGGCCGAGAATTAGAATTTTAAATGTAAAACAATCTGTTTCGATTAAAGAAGGTGGAATTATATTCCTACGAGAGGGCTATGCAGGAGAGCCAGAAAAGAAAAATAAATTGAATATTGGAATTGATAAAACTGGTTTGCTGAAATATTTAAAGAAGAAAGATTCCATCTATATTGACAATGGAATGATGGAGTTATTAGTAATTTCCAGAGGAAAAGGATGGGCTAAATGTAAAGTTTTAGTGGGTGGAGAAATAAAATCCAGAAAGGGAGTAAATATTCCTAGAATTTCTTCAAAATTAGGAGCACTTACCGTTAATGATAAAAAAAATCTTAAATTTGCTCTTGGGAAAAATGTGGATTTTATAGCTATGTCTTTTGTTAAGACTTCTCGGGATATTATTAGACTGGCTAAAATTATAAAAAAGATGTTGCCGGGAATTGATTCTCGTCGGTTTCCAATGATTATAGCTAAAATAGAGACTCAAGCGGCGATTGCTAATTTCGATAGTATTTTAAAGGTTGTGGATGGTGTTATGATCGCTCGAGGAGATTTAGCGATAGAACTACCATTAGAACAAATTCCCGTTCTTCAAAAGGAGATGATTGGAAAGTGTTTACATAATGCTAAGCCAGTTATTGTAGCTACTCAGATGCTAGAATCTATGATGGAGAATCCTCGTCCAACGAGAGCAGAAATTACTGATGTTGCTAACGCGGTTATTGATCATACCGATGCCTTAATGCTCTCTGGTGAAACTGCTATGGGTAAATATCCAGTTAAAACGGTACGAATCATGTCTAAAATTATTCGTTATACTGAAGCTGGTCCCTACGATGACATGGATTATAATAAAATTTTCATTAGAGAGTTGATACCGATGGCTTTTATTGCTCAAACGGCAGTAGCCTTGGCTGGTCAAACGAATATGAATAATATTATTGTTCGCAACGCTCCTTTGGCAGTAGTTTATAAAGTCTCTCGTTTTCGACCAGAAATTAATATTTGGTATCTTACTAAAAGTAAATATATTGCCAGAAAAGTTAGTTTAGTGTGGGGAGTTCAAGCCATTAGTAGCTTGAAAAATATTAAAGGGGGTTATATTTTAATTAATGGAGTCCCTGCAGAGAACGGAAAGATAGAGTACAATATAGAAGAGGGGAAGTAGTGCATCGCATTCGGAAAACTCGGAATTAAGCTGGGATTACAGTCGCTCAAAGATTGCGTGTCACCATTAGACCATATCCCGTAGATTTAAATTTAATAGATTAAATCTTAGTAGCATCAAAGGAAACCGTTAATTGTGATTTTCTACTTCTCATTTGCCGAGTTTTAATGCCGGCTTTTTTAAATAGGAGCTTAGAAGCTTTAACAATATCTGTATTTGCATATTTATCAGATAAATAAATTACTTCTTTAATCCCTGATTGAATAATAGCTTTGGCGCATTCATTGCAGGGATGCAAAGGTACATAAATTTTACAATTTTCTAAATTACGACCAACACTATTTAAAATGGCATTCAGTTCTGCATGAGCAACATAAGGATATTTAGTTTCTAGAAATTTTCCTTTTCTGGCCCAAGGAAAATCATCATCGGAACAACCTTTTGGCATGCCGTTATAACCAATCCCTACAATTTTATTGTGTTTATTAGCGATGCAAGCGCCTAATTGCGTGTTAGGATCTTTACTCCTAAAGGCGGAAAACAAGGCAATCCCCATAAAATATTCATCCCAAGAAATATAACCCTTGCGTTTTGTGGTTTTTGGCATTGTCATTTAAAGTTAAACTGTTTAAATATATTTTTTAGATAATTTAAATATCAGACACAGATTATTTTTTTACAATATCTTGCTCTCCTCGGCGGATATCAAAACGGTTTGGCTCATCATCTTGGTGAATTACTATTCCAAATTTACCAAATCTATTTTTTATATCTTTAATGATTTTGAGAATCTGAGCTACCAATGTTGGGTGAACAAATCGGGTAGAGCGAAGTTCCATTATGTAGGTCAAGGCTTTTAGGTCTCCAACTATTCGGCAAGGAACTCGATACCCCATGGCAGTGTAATACTGTTTGATTTCATCACTGGCTTTTAGGTTGTTTATTGCTGTTTCCTGTTTAGCGATAAACAACTTGGCTTTTTCTCGTAAATCTTTTGGAAGAGAATTTAAATACCATTTTTCAAAACCATGCCGACGAGTTAGTAATGGCATCCTTTGGGCTACTGCTCGGTGGCGTTGAATATCACGGAATGAACCAAAATCTAGTAAAAATTCGTAACTCATTGTCCCACATTCTGAGATAGCTGGTGGTAAATCTGTTTTTTCTGGTCGCTTTTGTAAGATTTCTTTATAATTCTTTAATTTTTTCCTATCTATTCCATCAAAAATAAGTTTAAAGCCTCTAGCTTGAGGATTGATATAATAATTTTTTTGCATTATAAATTTATTGTAGCTTTCGGTTTTGGGAAATCTTTCATGGCCAAACGAACTGGAAAACATTTCCCTTAGAGCTTTTTCGGTTTTCTCTGCGATTTCCCTTACTTCATCCAGAGGGTGGTGGCGAAGCAACATTAACTCATCGGCAAATTGACGGAAATTCATTCGCCAAGCAGCGTTGGTTGAGGCTCCAGCCGGTAAAAATGCGCGAGTAATATCAAAAGCCCTAGCTACGATAGCTTTCTTGTAGAGTTCTTGATTTTCATTTTTTGCTCGCGGGAATTTTTTCTTTAAGTGTTCTCGTACTGGTTCTTGAGCTGTTAAATAAAATTCCCGCCAGTTTTCTAATATTTTTTCTCCCCGCTTAGTCTTTAAAGGATTCAAAAATTTTTGTTTGGAAAAATCTATATAACGAGTTGAAGATTCTTGTCCGGAATAAAGTCGCCAATCCTGGATAGCCTTGATGGCTAGCATAGAAAGTCCTTCTATGAAAACGGTTGCATTCCCACAGTCTCCAATTGATTTATGTCCATAACCGACATAAAACTGCTCCATAAAGTTTTCTGCTCCTTTTTCTTTTAATATCTCGAGATGATGTTTAATGCCTCCAATTGATCGTGAGTGCAAAGCTTGTAACATTGCTTCCGCTTCTCCATTAATCTTAGCCTCAGTATTCAAAACTAGAATAAAACTTCCTTGAGATAATTTTTTGACAATGTGTTTCTTTAAAATATTTGGTGAAGCCTCTTTTGTAGTAACAGACTGCTCATTCTTCATTTTATTGAAATTTCTTAATTAATCCTACTTAACTTTTGTAAGTTGAACTTTCTAAACTTAATAAATGAGGGGTTTTTAACACTAGCTTGGAGTTGACCGACGGTATTCTCTCACGAGAATCCGCTTACCGTTTTATAAGTGTCGATAATGTCGGCGAACCTCTACAATCTTTTTACCCCTAATTGATTTTGGGCTAATTGATAATTCTAGGAGAAGAATATTTTTAGTATAGTATAAATTTTGTGAAAATAAAACAAAAAACGAGGAACTTTTATTTTTTTCTTGAAAATATATTTTTAAAATAGGATCTGCGTTCAATAATATGGAAAAGGCTAATAATAAACATGGCTATTCCTGTTTCAACATGCCATAGCAAAAGACTAAATGGCCAAGGAATTACGATATTCGTATTAAGTTTTACAATCAATAACATTCCCGACACACCTGAAATTAAAAACGTGATTAATAAAAAAATATTCCAGATTTTTTTATGGGTGGCAAGACTAATGATTTTTTTCTTTAATAATATAAAGCTGATGGAATATAAAACAATCAAGAATAACGTTATTGGTAAAGCATGATAGGTTCTTTCAGATTTTTTATTATTTGTTTGAGAATTTATTTCAGACACATTGACTAATGTCTGAGTTTTTATCCCTACAGCAATATCTTTTGCTACACTTGGTTCTAAATCATATTCATCATGTAGAAATTGAAACGAATGAGTTGTTGTTAGCTTTACTTTTAGAAGTTCTGCTAATTTTTTTGCAAATTCTTTAGGATCGATTTGATAAATTTCAGCTATTTCGCTAACCGTTTTTGTTTTTAATTCTTTACCAGATATTAAATCGTGAATATCCTCGGTTTCTGTTGAGGCGACTGAAGTAACCTCGGAATTTACTGCGAGGCTGTTTTTATTCGGAGGTTCTGGTTGTGAATAATCGCATATATTATCATTATTTGTATCTGTGTATCTACTGCATTCTCCTGGGGAAGGACAGTCTGTTTCATTATATGGGCAATTATTCCAGGCTAAAGATATTCCTGGAATAAAAAACAATAAACAAAATAATGCTAAGGTTTTGCTGATTCTATCCATGAGCTATATCTTTGATTGGTTACATTTTATAAGGTAGTCATTATAGAGGAGAGCGCTCTCCTCTATGTGACCATAAGATTTATTCTTAATTATTGGCCCAATTTTTATTGCCTGATCTGCGGAAAAAACTGGTTCTGATGTTATTCGTTATCAGTGTTATTCATTCTTCCATACCCCTGTCCATTTCCTTTATTTCCGTCTTGTCTGTCCTGTCCCTTTCCATAACCAGCTCCAACTTGTTTGCCATCACGCATTCTAAGTCCAAGCTCTTTTCGAATTTGGTCTGCTTCGTCTAGGTTGCCCTCTCTTGCTAGTTTATTAGCTTCGGCAAACTTAGAAAAATTTTCTGCGTTGATGACTTGAGTAACTCTTCCGCGTCCAGCCATAGATTCTTTCCATGTTTCATAATCGTTATTAGCCATCGCTTCAGTCATGGTGGCGTGTCTTTCTGGCGAATAGTTAGGGCCTTGTTTAGAATAATCGCCTTGATAAGCCATTACTGAGGAAGCAGTTAGGGCGCCCATCACTGCCACCACTAAACTTCCGACTAAAACCTTGTTTGATTTTTTCATTTTCTTCACCCCCTTTCAATTAAGTTTAATAAAGTGGGAAAACTACTTCGACCTTTTCACTTCTTAATACTTCAAAAGGGGAGGATTTCTTTCATTGCTATATTTTACCGAGAACGCATTCCTCGTCTTTCCCAGGGGTGAATTCTATGAGCAATAAAGATTTTTCCTTGAATCATTCTGCCAATCATTTTTACTTTTTCTGCTGGTTTTAGGGATGATCTTGGATGAAGTACTGCATTTTGAACATTAACGCTCCATTTTTCTCCTGAAAAATCTTTTAATAAAATTACGTTATCATCTTGTTTCTCTAAAATTGTTCCGGCTAAAAATCCATTTTCTGGATTAGACCATCTTGAAATTTTATGTTCCTCAATACTAGCGTAAGAAGTTATTTTTTTGGCAAAAATATTATCAATTTTTTGGGCTCCGCCACTATAGAAAAATAAAAGCCCTAGTAAAATACTGATTAAGATGTTAGCTGTTATAACTAATTGAGCGGTATAACGATAGCCGGTTTTAGTGTGTTTAACACCAAAAATAGAGATTATAGAAAATAGGATTAAGAGTATAATCCATAAGAATGGCAAAGAGGCGATGAAAAATTTAATACGAGAATTTAATGATTCCGCCAGAGTGTTGAAATCACTTTCCAAAACCGCATAAAGAATAATTGAAAAAACAATACCACCAAAAATTGCAAATATAAAAAACAAACTCCAAAAGAGATAATTTCTTAAGACATAATGCCAACAGGGATTGGGTTTAATGTTTTCCGTGGTGATTGTTTTTAGCAATTCTTGTGATTTTTTAGTTAGTTTTTTCATAATAATATTATTATAAATCAAAAAGAAATATTCTTGGATGTAAATTTTTTGCGAAATGCTTTCTTTGCGCGATGGATAAGGGTTGCAATTGTACCAGACGGTTTTTTCAAGATATCAGAAATCTCACGATAGTTTTTATCTTCTAAAAATTTTAGAATTAAAACTTCACTGTACTTTTTAGGAAGATCATCAAGAATCTTTCTAATTTCCATGGAACTAAATTTTTTATGCACCTGTTCAGCAAGGTTTAGCTCGGATGGCAAATTATTAAAAGCATCCTCATCAATTTTGATTTGCTTTTCTTTCCCCCGCGATTTAGTTTTCTTCCACTCTGATATAGTAGTGTTGCGAACAATTCGATAAGCCCAACTGGAAAATTTTAAACTACTGTCAAATTTATTTAAATTTTTCCAAATTTTTATAAAAGCTTCTTGTAAAACATCTTCGGCTCCTTCTCGGGGGAAATAAGAAATACGTAAAATATAATGTAGAAGTTTTTGTTCATAACGTTCAAACAAACAAGCAAAATACTTAATATTTTCTAATGATTTACGAACTAAATCTTCATCGCTTAATTTTTGACACTCTTTTTTTGGAATTTGCATATATTATTTATCTTGGAAATACTTTCACAAATCTGCTGGCAGACTTTGTCCATTATGGATTAGCACAGATGAAAGCTAGCCCCGTTGTCGGCGAGCTTCTACAATCTTCTTACCCTTTTTAGTCTTAGCCATTGTATTTAATTAATTGATTTTGGGGCTAATTGATGATTCTAGAAGAAGAGTATTTTCAGTATAGTCTAAATTTTATTATTTTTACAGAGAGAAAAAGGAATTATCTTATAAGAACTAAAAATATGAATTTTGACCAAGGCAGAAGGAAAGGTGAAGCTACTTGTTGACTTTCGATATACTTTCGATATACTGATAATATACTCGAAAATAAATCGAAAGTTAGTTAATTCAAGCACTATGATTACTAAAAGACAAAAAGAAATTCTAAATTTTATTAAATCTTATAAAGAAAGAGAGAATCAGGCACCTTCTTTGGAGGAAATTAAAAAATATTTAAACCTTTCTGCTGTTTCTACTGTTCATTATCACATAAAAAAGCTTAAAGATGCAGGATTATTGCAAAAAAGAAAAAATCAGCCACGTTCTATTGTGACTGTCAAAGAACGGGAAATGATTAGAGTGCCAATCAAAGGAATAATTGCAGCTGGGCAACCAATTGAAGCAGTAGAAACTTCTGGTGAGTCAGTTTCAGTGGAAAAAAATGATTATAATTCAAGGGATGTATATTATGCTTTGCGTGTGAGAGGAAATAGTATGATTAATGATGGTATTTTTAACAACGATCTTGTCATAATTAAAAAACAAGCTAGCGCAGAAAATGGGCAAACAGTTGTTGCCATCATTGATGACAATGAAGCAACGCTCAAGAAACTATACAAGCTTGATCATATGTTTAAATTAGAACCAGCCAATCAGAACATGCTTCCTTTATATAGAAAGGAAGTTGAGGTTCGTGGAGTTGTGGTGAATATTATTCGTAGTCTCGAATTGCGAGAAAAATTACGCACGCTTGATTTATTTGCAGGAATTGGAGGGATAAGGCTTGGCTTTGAAAAAGCTAACTTTAAAACTGTATTCGCAAATGATTTTGAGAAACAATGCAAAGCGACATATGACGCAAATTTCAATGTATGTAAATTGATTGTTGAGGACATTACCAGAATAGAACCTGAAGATTTACCAGAATTTGATTTTCTTCTTGGTGGCTTTCCGTGTCAACCATTTTCTGTTGCAGGATATCGAGAAGGTTTTAAGGATAAAAAAGGTCGTGGCAATTTATTTTTTTATATTGCACAAATTATAGAAAAAAGACGACCAATGGGATTCTTGCTTGAGAATGTTAAGAATTTAAAGAGCCATGACCATGGTCGCACTTTTAAAATTATAGAAAAAACATTAAAAGATTTAGGCTATCATATTAAATCAAAGATTTTAAATAGCATGGAATATGGAAATGTTCCTCAAAATAGAGAAAGAATTTATATTGTTGGGTTCAAAGATAAAAAACATGCAGATAATTTTATTTTTCCAAGAAAGAAGAAATTAATCACAAGAGTAACTGATTTATTAGAAAAAAATGTTGATAAAAAATATTATTACAATGGCAAACCATTGTATGAAAAAATAAAAAATGATGTAAAAGAGAGAGGAAAGGTATATCAATGGCGTAGAAAATATGTTCGTGAAAATAAAAGCGGAGTTTGTCCAACCCTAACTGCAAACATGGGAACTGGCGGACACAATGTCCCGATTATAAAAGACAGAAAAGGGATCAGAAAACTAACACCCTTAGAATGCGCACGCTTGCAAGGTTTTCCTATGGATTATAAATTACCAAATTTAGCAGATTCTACATTATATAAACAACTTGGAAATTCTGTGACAGTTACAGTTGTTGAAGCGGTAGCAAGAGAAATTAAAAAGGTTGTTGAGGATTAAAAATTATTCCCAAACCCTTACATTTGTTGCCAGTGGCTTTATTTTATTTTCTTGTATAATTTCTTGAATACTCATTCTTGGTCTTCGTTTTTCGGTTTGTTGTTGCCTTAATATTTGGTTTTTATTAACCTGCTTTTCATAAATCAAATTATTCGGTATTAAATAAACATCAAACGAACCATCTAGATCGCCATTTCTATAAAAATTCATAAAATATAAATCATCCCACTCGGTTTTAGGTCCAAAAGATGTTAAATCTTTTGCGATGCTTGTTGCTTTAATTTGCTCTTTGCGATTGGATTTAAGATTTATAGTATCGAAAGATACCGTTCCAGCACCTCTTATTTTTCTTTGGAATCTAACAGAACCAGAAAACACACAAAACATTCCTTCAGAAAGTACTTCCGGTATATTTACCTTTCTACCATATTTAGATAACCCAACATTTAATCTTTTCCATAAATCAAATAATCGTTTGAAAGCTTTTGCATCCGTTTGACTCATAATAGCAATCTCAATAGCTAGCTCATGGTTATCTATAACAACTTTTTGTTTTTGTAATTTCATAAAATTATTGAATTAAATTTTAGACTAGAATTTATAGTTTTATTTAAATTTAATAAAACATGAGAATATAAGAAATTACTTGTGGTTGGTTCCAGTCACTTTCGTAAATCTGTTGGCGGGCGAAGGCGGAGAGGGAGGGATTTGCCCCGCATGCGCGGGGCACCACGTCGGATGACGTGGTGAACCCTCTATTTCTGCGGAGAGGGAGGGATTTGCCCCGCATGCGCGGGGCACCACGTCGGATGACGTGGTGAACCCTCTATTTCTGCGGAGAGGGAGGGATTTGAACCCTCGGTACCAATAAAGGTACACCTGCACTCCAAGCAGGCCCATTCGGCCACTTTGGTACCTCTCCTTGTACACAACTAACAACCTCTAACAACTAACAATTAACTTGATAGCTTTATAAACTTGATAACACATAAACGTAAAACATAAAATGGTAAGTATTACTTAAGATTGGATTCGCCCCGCATGCGCCAGATTACACTTTCCTACCTCACCTACCTCACCTACCTCACGGCAGGCAGGCGGCAGGCAGGCGGCAGGCAGGCGGCAGGCAGGCGTGGAGATGACATGTTATGTTAGCTTCTTCTAAATTTGCTCGGGATTCCCGCTTTCGCGGGAATGACAGGTCTTTTTCTAAACTAGCGTGTTAAAATTCCCAATTTCTAGATTGTAGTATATAATTTAACTGAAAGTTAATTAATCTACAACCTCTACCATGAATGATGTCGAAGAAATAAAATCTCGTTTGAATATTGTGGATATTATTGGTAGCTACGTTAAGCTTACGCAAGCTGGAACAAATTACAAGGCTCTTTGCCCATTCCATAACGAGAAAACACCTTCCTTTGTGGTGAATGAAGAGCGTCAGGTTTTTCATTGCTTCGGTTGTGGAAAAGGTGGGGATATATTTACCTTCATTCAGGAGACTGACGGAGTGGACTTTAGAGAGGCTTTAAAAATACTGGCTGATCGAGCAGGAGTACAGCTTAAAGGCTATGACGGGCAACAGAGTCAAGAGAAAAGTCAAAGTCGTAACATTATGAAAGAAGCCGTAAGTATTTTTCAAGAAAATTTAGAATCTTCAGCGGGAAAACAAGCTGACAAATACCTCAAAGAGAGGGGCGTACCTGTTGCCATGATAGAAAAATTCGCTCTAGGCTTTGCTCTTAATGGTTGGCAGGGGCTTTTTGATAAGCTTATTCGTTCAAAATTTAAACCAGAGGAGATAAAGAAGGCTGGTCTGGCCGTAGAAAGTGAAAGAAGACCGGGTAGTTTCTATGACCGTTTTCGTAATAGAATTATGTTTCCTATTTATAGCTCATTTGGAGAGCCATTAGGATTTTCAGCTCGTATTCTTCCAGGAGATGATTCTGAAATGGGGAAATATATTAACACCCCTCAAACCGAGATTTATGACAAAAGTCAAGCACTCTATGGTATAAATTTAGCTAAAAATGCCATTAAACAAAAAGATCTTTGTATTTTATTAGAAGGGAACTTAGATGTTATAATGAGCCATGTGGCTGGAGTAGAAAATGTAGTAGCTACTTGTGGAACAGCAGTCACAGAGGGACAGTTAAAGACAATTCAACGATATTCTAATAATATCGCTTTTGCTTTTGATGTCGATGAAGCGGGAATTAAGGCCTCTAAAAAGGGAATTGATTTAGCTTTATCGGTGGGAGCCAATGTAAAAGCTATAAATTTAGGTATCGCTGGAAAAGACAACAAAGATGTGGCAGATATTGTTCAAAAATCTTCTAAGAAATGGCAGGAAATTTCCCAAAAAGCAAAACCGGCCATGGAATATTACTTTGATATTATTCTTGCAGATTATGATAAAAATGACGTTGATCAAAGGAAAAAAACTACCGATGAGCTCTTAGAAAAGATTGCTCTTTTCCAAAATAAGATAGATCAGGCCTATTATCTAGAAAAATTAGCTGAGACTTCAGCAACAAAAATAGAAATACTTTATGATATTTTGAATGGAAAACTGGCCCTATCAGAAGCTCAACAAAATAAAGAAGTTTATAGAAATAATTTTCGAGATGAAAAAAAAGAAAATAGTCAAAAAAGTGAGCAAGTGGTTAGTGGCGGTAGCTCCGAACAAGTTATTAAGTTATTAAATAGGATAACCGCCTTAATGATTTTTTATCCTAAAATCATTAAAGATAAAAAAAGCGCCCAACTTAAAATTGTCTTGAAAAATTTACAAAAATCTGATACAAAAGAGATTATAGGCATTATTCTAAAATGTAATACTCAATTTTCTACCCCCAATCGTTACCTCGATTTAATAAAAGACGAAAGACTGAAAACGAAAGTGGCTCGATTGATTACTATTGCCGAAAATAGTTTTAGTGCTTATAACGATGATCAATCAAGTGGTGAATTTTTGCCAGAAGAGAATTTTGATTTTTGTTTAAGGAAGGTAAAAGAAATTTTAAGAAAAGAGAAGCTGGAACACTTGACTGCAAAGATAAAGATAGCAGAAAAGTCGAACAGAAAAGAACAGCTTGCTGAATTAATAAAAACCTACAATCTTTTATTAAGAAAAAAATAACTCATGGCTAAACCAAGAAAAAAACCGGCTACCAGAAGAACAGTCAAAAAGGCAAAGGCACCTCGTAAAAAAACAACCAGAAGAAGAGTTGTTAAGAAATCTACTCGTCGCAAAACAGCTCGTCAGAAAAAAACAGCTCGAAAACCAATTCGAAAACCAATTAAAAGAAAATATTCTCGATTGATCGCTAAAAGAAAGGCAAACAATTCAAAAAGAAAGCCTCGGAAGGTTGCTAAGCCTCGGAAGGTTAAAAAACCAAAGAAGAAATCAAGGAAAACTAGAAATACCAGTAAACCAAGGGAAAAAATGGTTAAAAAAAGATCTAAGGTTAGGAAAAAACCTCAAACTAAAACTAAAAAAAGACCTAGAAATAAAGGCAATAAAGAGCCTGTTGGCACCCGTCGGCAACGAGCTAAAAACGTTTTAGAGAAGGCATGGACAGGTAGGGCTGGAAAACGGTTAGCAAAAATGAAAAGGAAAGAGGAAAAATCCAAAGGGAAAACCACTAAAGCTCAAAAAGGTTGGCAGATAAGAGTAGGAGAATATCGTAAAATGGATCCTGAGATTGAAGAATTGATTGATCATGGTAGACAAAGAGGATTTATTACGGAATATGAAATTCTAAGAGCGATGCCTAATGTGGAGGAAAATTTAGAGGAATTAGAGGAATTTTATTCTCGTTTAGAGGAATTAGGTGTTAAAATTATTAGTCCTGAAGATTTTTTAGAAGCACCCAGCAAAAAAAGTATTGAGGACGAGGAAGATGAAAAAATCAAGAAAGAAATGCTTGAGCAGGCAAAATTGGATAACATTTATGATGATTCGGTGCAAATGTACCTTAAAGAGATTGGTCGAGTGGATCTTTTAACTGCCGAGGAAGAAATTTCATTAGCTAAAAAAATTGAAAAGGGTAATGCCAAAGCCAAACAGATGTTGACAGAAGCTAATTTAAGATTAGTGGTTAGTATTGCTAAGAAATATGTAGGTCGATCTCACAACTTAGGTCTGCTAGATTTAATTCAAGAAGGAAATATTGGACTTTTTAGAGCAGTAGAAAAGTTTGATTATCGAAGAGGTTATAAATTCTCTACTTATGCTACTTGGTGGATTAGACAGGCTATAACTAGAGCTCTGGCAGATCAATCTAGGACCATTAGGATTCCAGTGCATATGGTAGAAACTATAAATAAGTATATTCAAGTTGTTAGAAGATTGGTCCAAGATTTAGGGAGAGAGCCTTTAGCAGAAGAAGTGGCTGCCGAGATGGATACTGATATTGACAAAGTACATCACATTCAAAAGATTTCTCAAGAAACTGTTTCTTTGGAAACAACAATAGGTGACAATGATGACCCTAATGTTTTAAGTGATTTCATACCTGACGAGGACACTATAATGCCTCATCAATCGGCTGGGAGAGAACTTTTACAACGACATGTAAGAAATGTATTGGAAGACTTAACTCCTAGAGAGAAAAAGATTCTGCAGATAAGGTTCGGGTTGGTAGATGGTGTCGTTCATACCCTAGAAGAGGTAGGTAAAAAATTTGGAGTAACCAGAGAGCGTATTCGTCAAATTGAAGCCAAGGCTTTAGAAAAAATAAGGGGACATAAAAGTGCGGGTAAATTAAAAGATTACTACTAATAAATATATTGTAGCCAGATTTAGTATTTTGGATAATGCGTTTTTGGTCGTAAAATTAAAATCCGGAGGGAGGACGGTTCTTTCCGGATTTTAATTTTCCACCAATAAAAAAATAAGGAGGTGAGGTAGAAATTAAGTTCTTTAACAATATAAATAGCAGATGAATTATGATTGTTTAGGCATTGGAGAATGAAAAGATAAAATTTTAATGAAGGAGGAAATTATGGAAAAAGGCGTGAAAGTGGTATTAGGAGAGTATTTGGTGAATAATCTTCCGGAAACTTTTGATGAATTTCAAGAGATATTGCCGGGCGCAAGCTTGAAACAGTTAAAGGAGTGGAGGGATAAAATTATTAGTTTTAATTTCGGCATTGAACGCTTGCGATTCATTGAAGAAAAAATAGCTGAGATTATTCCGGGATCTATTGAAACAGGATTAATTCTTGATTTAGATCAAGGGATTGAGCTTGAATCTAAATTAGGAAGGGTTATTGAGACATGGCGATTTGATATATTTCCAGGGATTCTTTTGAAAGAAAAGGATATAGATAGATTATTAAATTGGACGAGTAAGGTCTCTAGCAATTCTGATGAGTATTTACTTATAGAGGAACGGGCGGAACAAATGTTGCCGGAAGCCTTAACTAAAAATGTGAAATTGGAACAGTCTTTAAGGTGGCAAAAAGCCGACATATTCCAAGATGCAGAACCTCAAGAAATGATCAAAAAACAGATTGCTAGCACTTTATCGCAGATTTTGCCAGAGCCTGATAATGCATATGAACTAATAAAACTAAGGAAACAATATTCGTATTCACCCTTTTATAATTTTATTCATAGTCAGTTAGTTAACATTCTGCCAGAAAGCTTATCCCATGTTAGTAATATTAAAAAACTAATAAAATGGGAATCGGAAATATCTCGGTCTAGCGGTATTGGGGGAGATAATGACGAAATCATTGCTCTCATTATAGCACAGGGTATTAAGCTGATCGATGGTGTCCGTATATATAGTCTGCCTTTCCAGCCTTGGTTTTTGGAAATGGCCGAAGGAGAAATTGAAATTCCACCGTTTTGGCAATTGCCGTTTTTCAAGAAAGCTAAGGAGCTGGTGAATAAATCAGTTTAATGCTAACAATTTAGCAACACCCCTTTTATGAGTTTATTCTCAAAGGGGTGTTTTTTATTTTCTGATATTTTGTTTTAGAATAAAAATTTGAAGTTTTAATATTGTTTGTTATAATACCTTTCAGTTCTTTACATTAAAATTCCGGGTAGATTTGAACTTAGTTCTAGTTTGCTCGGCATTCCGGGGTAGCTCAATGGTACCTGCCTGACGGTAGGCAGGGAGCAGTTTGAGCAGGTTAATCAATCTTGATGAACCAATCTATAACATGATGTATAGTGTATATGCAATAAAGAGTGTAGTTGATGGAAGAATATATGTTGGGATGAGTAAGGATATAGAGCAGAGGTTAAAAGATCATAACCTTGGATGTATTTTTTCAACAAAAGGGTATAAACTGTGGATGCTAATATATATTGAAAGAGTAGGGAGTAGAATTGATGCTAGAGAAAAAGAGAAATTTTATAAAAGCGGTAGTGGAAAAGAATTGTTGAAAAAAATCATTCCGGGGTAGCTCAATGGTAGAGCAGTTGACTGTTAATCAATTGGTTGTCGGTTCGAGTCCGACCCCCGGAGCCCTATAGGATAGTTTGCTGTTTCAACTATGGTATTGAACGGAGAATTTAGCTTAAATACTAGCTTTCTGCC
>JAYEHH010000020.1:0-2827 GCA_034716235.1 Patescibacteria group bacterium
AATATTTATTAGCAATCTGGAAAAAATATTTTTTGATTTTAGGAAAAATAATTAAGGCCGGAACCAGAATAACAAGATCAGATAACAAATTAATAGGTAAATCAGATAGACCAAAAATCTTAGCCAGCAAAAGCCTAGTAAGAAAAGCAGGCAATAACACAGCCATAAAAGAGATAACGAATACGAATGAGCGACGCAAAACAATCTTAATGTCCATTAAACGATGGGCGATAATGGCATAAGAGATAAGTCCAATAAAAAATAAAGCGAATAGCGGACCAAGATACTGCCAATCAAATCGTTTAAAAAATAATGGGAGAATTATATTGGTTGTTGAAGCCGGAACAAGAGTAAGCACCGCTCCAATCCAAAAATATTTTATTTGATGCCGATGTAAACCAGATAATTTAGCATATTTGGAAAGAGGGAGAATCGCAATGGCTAAAGCAAAAATAAAGAAATGAATGATAAATAAAAAATAGAGCTCTCCATATTCCGTAGTTACAATACCATTGTGAGCAATCTCATTTTTATCAATAAAATCAGTAAAGATAGTTATCCCTGATAGAACAATCAACCAAAGGAAAAGGGCAGTATTGGTCAATTTATTTAATCTAAAATTTCTCTTAGGGAACCAATAGGTAAAATAAAAAGCAAAGAATATGACCAGTTCAGTAAAAGCAAAATTTAGTTTTCCCAATAATAACAAAGAGTCTCCGGGTAAAAAATAGAAGAAATAAAGAGTTAAAACCCAACCAGTGATTGAAAGACAAAGCCAAAAAAATGAAGCGTTCATTCTAGAACGCCAATTTTTGGCATAAACCAATAAGCCCAAAGAAACATAAGCTATGGAGGACAATATATAGATCGAACTATAAACAGCTTGCATACTATTTATTTATTTTTGCTTAATATTTTCTCCCAATTTTTAATAGTCATAGATGAAAGCTTCCCTTTCGTGGGATACGCATTTTTTGCTAACACGAAATACGGCATAGCTACTAAGGCACATCCCACCTGGTTATTTTTCACTTGGATATCTTCAATCCCTATAAAAATTTCTTTATATTTAACCTTCTGATTTTTACCGACAGCAATAATACTTCTAGCAATGTTATTAGCTACCTTACCTACAAATTTTCTTTTTCTTCCTAATTTTTCTGGAATTCTACCGATATCTTCCATAATAAGACAAGCATTTTTTTCCCTATCATGGGGAATAGCAATGCCTACCGCAGCATAAATAATCCCTCTTTTTGATGTTTTTAAAGACTTCAATGCACACGGAACATGTGATCCTGCCTGAAATGTAAACCTGGGATGGCTTACAGATCCCAATAGTTTCTTAAAGGCGTCCCTAAGTGGTGCCGCATCATATATTTTTATACCTTTCAAATCCTTGTCAGTTATTTGATCATTCCATGGAGATGGTCTTTTTTCAACATGGGATACATCGTATCCCCAAATAATTCCCTTGGGGCCACAAAACGAAGAAACTTTAATCATATTAATCTGCCCAAGATGGGCATGAGCTATTTCCGCTGAATCAAAAGCATTTGTTTTATCTAAAGCCGAGCATCCATTATAAGAAAACTCTTTATCAACAACCGCCAATGCATAATTTACTCCAAGGAAATAATTTTTGTGTTTTACTCCCGCAAAAAATCCTTCACAATTAGAATTCTCAACGGCGATAGCTCTTTGAGCTATTTTTTCAACATTCCTCATATAAAAACTTGTTTAGAATATTTATTTTTGATATTTTACATTATACAACTATCCTTTTAAAATACGCAAGTAAAATAAAAGGCAGTCGGATAAAAATCCAAACTGCCCAGTTTTCAACTACGGAATTTCTCCCGTAGCTTTTTCTTATTTCTGGAGGCGGTCATAAAACAAATTGCCCCCGCAATCCCTCCTTTAATTCCTCCTCTCATCAGCTTTAAAGAATACTGAACCCCGCCTTCAAGTAGCCAGTAGTTGGTTCCTTCAAAATTAAAAAAGGGTTCCCACTTCAAACTACCCCCCAACCAAAAGGCGGGGGATCTTTTGCTTGTCCAGTATAGAAGCCTCCTAATCCCCAACTCATTCAAAGACTCAAAAAGGGCTTTCACTAAAAAAACTGAGATACCACCTCTGAATTTTTTCGAGGCTCCAAATTCCTGAAAAAGAAAAATGTTTTCTTTTTGATGGAATTCTTTCCTAACAGCTGCTAACCCCTCCTCTTTTTCCTCAGGAGAAAGATAGAAAGGCATGTCATCTGGGTTCAAGAAGCCCGGATAAATCAATGCCCCCCATGCAAAACCGACAACCTTGTCGCTACTCCTTTCAATCAATAAACTACATAAGGGAGTCTTCCACTCTGTGGATGCCGATCCTTTTTCTACCTGAATCAATGCTTCCTGAAGAGAAAAGTTATCTTCAAAAGCACTAGCATTAAATACATCTTTGTAACACTCTGCTAAGCTTATTTTTATCTCAGCAGGAATGTGATTAACCTCATTGCCAACAAATAATTCTATGTTGACATTTTCCAACTGTTTCCTCAATCCTTTCCTTACATCCATAACTCTCCTCCTTCTCCTGTTTCAGATTATTTATAATGTTCTTTGAGCACCTTGCCAATTTTATAAAGCTCAATGCCCAGCTACTACAAATTGGAGCAAAAAAATATTGAATTGTCAATAATGGTAACATTGTATAGCTACCATCTAAACATCAAATATTCTTACTGAGAATAGTTTGCTGGAATCTTTTGCATACGATATTTCTAAAAAAACAAAAAAGCACCCCGTTTTAAAAGGTGGCTAACATTATTCTTTTTGAC
>JAYEHH010000021.1:0-2699 GCA_034716235.1 Patescibacteria group bacterium
CTCTTTCAAAAATTCCACATAAATGAGAATACTCATTATTAATTCTGTCAGTTAAAATTGCCGGAACAGAATCTGGCCCAAAGAATTTTTTATATTTTTCTATGTCTTTTGAAGCATCTGGATATTTGTAATAAAGGTAAATTTCTAAAAATTTCCTTGCGTTATTACCAAAATTATAGAAAAGTGTATAATTTGTATCGGTGATAACATCAATTTCTGAACATTTGTAAACTTGCTCAAAAAGAAAATTAAATTCTGTTATATATTCTTTCAGATATTTAGGCATAGGAAGTAGCTCTGAAATCTTATCTGTTCGGCTAACAATGAAAAAAGCTCTTCGAAATTCTTTAAACTTTGAATCTGGTGGCTTGACGCCTCCTGTTAATCTTTTGAGATATTTTAGAAAATCAAGATTGTGAGTAGAAACAAAAAGTTGCTCAAAAACAGCAGTATCAACAATTCCAGTTTTAAGTAAGCTATAAACAAAAAAAACATGATTTCCATCTAAACTTGAGACAGGATCATCAATCCATATAATTGGTTTACTTCCTTTTGTATCAATATCTTCGAGCTTTGCCATGAAATAGCAAAATGCAAGTAAACTGCATTCTCCTTCGCTCAGGTGATAAGCTTCCTTTTTATCTCGAATTACCTGAAAACGTATTTGCTTCCCTTCATCTTCATCTTTTTCAATTGCTTGCAGGGAAAGAGAACCATGACCGAAAAAATCATTCAGGTACTCGTTAACTTTTTTTGCCCCTTTTTCTTCATCATTCAATTCACGTTTTTTGCCCGCAATTTCATGCTCTTTGACTGCAATTTTTTTTGAGAGTACTTCCTTCTCATTTTTAGCAAATTTTACTTGTGAAGCAATTTTTTCAATTTCCTCTTGTTGTTCGGTATACTTTATTGTTTCCAGAAAATCTGATACTACCTGCAACCTCAAGTCTGTTTGAGCATCATTTTTCTTATTGCTCAAGGAACCGGTAAATGCGTCGGCTTCAGTTCGAATCTTTTCATATTCATCCCAAACCAAAAGGACTTCCGCTGCATTATCCATTGCTTCTTTAAATGTAAGCGGGTGAATTAAATCATCTTTTCGCTTTTGGAGTTGTGTTAATATGTCATCCAGTGCTGAGATATAATTTTTAGATTTAATATCAAAAGAGTTAATCAGCTCATCTATGTTGGAATGAAATTTTGAGTAGAAAAGATTTTTACTTGGCTTAAAGGCAGTTTTTACTGTTTGTTTTTCTGTTTTAACTTGTTCAATCAGTTTATCAATTTCCTTTTCCAGTTTTTCAGATTCTTCGTCAAAGTGTTTTTCGAGTAGCTCCCATCTATCATCAGTGATTTCATTTCCACAAAAACCGCATTTATCTCTCTTGCCTTTATGATGAGTTCGTCCTTCTTTTACCCATTTATTAAGTAAGGCATCTTTTACAAGCTCTTCAATTTTTCCGCTTTCACTTACGGGTCTTACCACCAGTTCTTTTGTTTCTTTTACGAATTCAGATAATTTTAATTCAATTGAAGTTAAGGGTGGAACAGGTTTCAGAGTTTTCTCATCCAATAGCCTTTCAAGTTTTCTTTGTTCCTCGTTTGAAATGGTCTTAAAATCATCTTTTAGTACGGTTTTAATGTCTTTATGTAAGTCTCGTATATCATAATTTTGATTTCCATATTTATCAGAATTGTATTTAATGCTTGTTCCGCCTCCTGTGGCTTTTGAACTCAATTGGTCATTGAGTTTCTTTTTTGCTATTGTATGTTTCTCATTTTCGGTCTTATATTTCTTTTCAGCTTCAATTAGATCTTTGTACAAGCCTGTTTCTTTATTTTCTTCATTGGTCCCAAGCTCTTTTTCTAATGCCTTTATTTCTTCCTCAATTTTGTTGTTATCATCTCCCAATATGGCAAAAGAATTTATGCTGGCATCAGAGTCTACAATGAATTTGAGATTATCACGCACAAAGTCTTCATTGAAAACTCGGATTTTCTTATTGTGTGCCGTTAAGTTAATTGGTGTTATCTCAGGTTCATCTGTAATGTTAACTTTAAAATCAGGGTTTTCATATTTAGCGGAGAGTTTGCCGAGTTCCATCGCCCGAACTATTCTTGACAATGTAGTTTTGCCAGAATAATTTCTACCATATAGAATATTTATGGTTTTAAATTCTTTTACGCTTCCATCTCTTTCTTTAACTGTTTTATTCCAATCAAAGCCCTTAAAGACAGCGAGATTATTTATGGTTTTAAATTTTGTAATCAAACCGCTGCCCCTTTTTTTGAAAGTTCCTCAACAACACCACGCATTAAAACAGGGCAAAGCGGTTTGATACTGTCTTTCAACTGCTGATTTATTCTCTTTCGGGTTTCCAAAGTGTGGTAAATGGTTAGGATGGCTTTTTGCTTTTCTATGCTTGGGATTGGAAGCTGAACTCTGCACATTTCAGCCCAGTCAAAAGTTTCTCTGGCGCTGCCCCATGAATTGAACCGGGCATAGCGGTCAAACTCACTTCTTTGGAAAAACAGGTATAAATATTCGGGTAATAAAACTGAATCATCTTTTACTTTAAAGACAATGTATGTGCTTGAAACTAATCCAGCATCTCCATCTAATATTGCAATTGATATTTTTTGGCCGTTTCTGGATGTAACAGTTACATATCCAAATTGTCGCGGATGAACTACTTTAT
>JAYEHH010000022.1:0-2433 GCA_034716235.1 Patescibacteria group bacterium
GGAATAGACAACTTCAGCTATTGTCTTGCATATAATTAATTTGCATTATATAATAACAATAATCTTGTAAATAAATAAAGTTGCATAAATGAAGCTAATGTAAATTTATTATTTATTTCAAAAAACAAAAAAACATTTAAAATCTTTATATATTTCTATTTAAAATAACTAAAACAAAATGCAAAAATCAAAACAAATGCTAACAAAACTCAAGTATTATTTCACTGTTGCCTCCAAAGGAATTGCTTTTAGCTTGCTCTTTATTTTAGGATTCTTTTTAGTTACTACAGCCGTTAAAGCAGAAGAACCAGCAGGAGCTATTAATAACATTATGGTTAAAGAGTTCCCTGTAAAATATCATGAAAGCACTGGGACTATTAACGGAGAAGCAGTTATTGGCAACTTTAGTGATCAATCTTTTCATAACTTAAGCTACAAATTAGAACTTCTAGCTTATGGCAAGGATATAGATTTAGGTATAATTGTGCATGAAGAAATTGCTCCTAATAATTTTTCTATTCAAGGGCAAGGAGAAGTAAGAGAAAGTTTTAGTTATGAAATCCCTAAAGGAGTACCTTCTGGGGATTATAACTTTGTTTTTCGAGTTATAGATTCTCGAGGCAGACCTCTTGGTTTTGATAGTTATCCATTTTCCTATTTTAATAATTCAAGCAACTTAATAACGGTTGATTCTGAAAGTATTAAAATCGAAGTTAATAAGAAGAATCATCATTGGAGAGAAGGTCCTAATACTAAAAAAGGAGATGAAGTAAAATTAAAATTTGAATTAACCAATAATAACAAAGGCTCTATCACAAATACCGTTCCTCATTTGACTGTCTATCCTTACACTCCTAGTTTTGACAAAGTAAAAGAAACAGATTTAGAATCTTTTTCATTAAAAGCTGGAGAAACAAAACAATTCAGTTATTCAATGCCTGAACTCACCAATCCTCAGTCGTACCTAGCCATTATTGAACTTAAAAAAGATAATCAATTAATCGCTTTGCCAATCAGAGGTAGATGGGTAGTGGAAGGAATCCAAGGTAAAATCTTTACCTCAGGTATTGATAATAACAACAATTTAACCCTAGAAGTAATTGGTAGTCCTTTTTCAGAAGAAGAATCAGGAACAGCTATAATTAATGTTTTAGATGAAAATGGTAACCTCTGTTTTTCTCAAGAAAAGAAAATAACTGAAATGGGAGCTGGAACTCAAATTGTATCTCTTCCTATTAATTTTCAACAACAATGTAATAACCCAACTCTTAAAGTATCCCTAAAAATTAAAGGCAAAACAGTAGATACTTACGAAAAGAAACTGGATAGTGATTCTGTTAAATCAATGCAGATAGCTATTACTAGCAGAGAAGGAGGGACGAGCAAGAGGACAATAGCCTTGTTTCTCTTGATTATTCCTGCGATAGCCATTGTAATAACATTAATAGGAACTAGAGATAAAAAGAAAGTGTTAGCTAAACGAAAAGTAATTGTTGGTTTATTACTGTTGATGTTCTTAGGAGTAGCATTTCTTCCTCTCTTATCTGTCAGAGAGATCAAGGCATGGATAGCGGAAGTAGGCCATTATGAAAGTATAGGAAAACATGGGTGGCTTAGGTACAAACCAAGCCAAGATAAAATTAAAATTCAACAACAATGCTTAAATGCAAAAAATAATTATTGTCATGTTGGAACAAGATTAGGAATAGAACGTGCAAATCATGTGATGGGCTTTAATATAATAAATTGGCAAAAGCCTTATCATAACCAAACGTTTAAGACGGGAGAAAATGTTTTGATTGCAATGAATAATATTAATAATTGGTGCTTAAATGGTGTAGATATGCCTACAACGATTAAATGGGTCGTTTACTCAAGAGCAGATGGTACACTAGTAGACTCAGACAGCATATCGATTGATAAATCTACTGCTGATTTTTCTCAAAATATTGGCGATTTTGATTCTGGGAAGTATGCCCTTTATGCAAATATCTATTTTTATCATGGGAGTAATATTAGTCTACTTTACCACGGCATGATTCGTCACTTTGAAGTTCGTGGTTGTGATTGTTCTGATGTTGCATGTTATGAAAATGAAGAAGATCTTTTGGCTAATGATTCTTTTTGTACCAGAGGAGATTATACCGCGCTACAGTATCATTCTACGGCATCAGCAAATATATCTCCTTGGACTTGGACATGGGATTGTAATTGGGAAGGCTATACGAAAGAAGATTGTAAAGCATATAAAGCACCTCAATGTGGCACTGCTATCAACCAGCCATCATCCAATAAGCCGACGATAAATCTTTGTGGGATAGGAGAAGCTTCTGAAGTCGAAAGTAACATTACTAATAATACTTGGGATTGGACTTGTGGAAATGGATCATGTGAATCAGTAAATTGTTCAGCCACTCAACGACCTCCTTCTTG
>JAYEHH010000023.1:0-2398 GCA_034716235.1 Patescibacteria group bacterium
TGGATTCAAGATCGGCTTTAGTTACCGGGGTGTCATCCTCCTTCTTGTAAACCTTAATATCATTTTTATAAAATTCCATTATTTTTTCGCCGGCTTGTTTGGCGATTTTTTTAATATCCTCAATATTAACTTCCATAACTTTATAGATTTTAATCTCTAGTCTATTTAAAGGTAGCAAATTTCGTTAATAATGCCAGTTTGTCTTAAAATTTAATTATTTTTTGCACATTGTTTATCCTTAAAGTAAAACATGGTTTAAGTCCACAAGCACCATTTGGTAATTTATCTATCCTTTATTTTTTCACTCTCAAAATCTGATAATCTTCCGATGAAGATACTAGCGGATATTTTTTAATATTTTCTTGAACTTCTTCGCTTAATTTATTTACCATGGTTAAAGGGAAGAATAGATAATCCACCTTATATTTATCTAAGACGGTCGGACTAAAATCAAGCTTTTTAAAATTCCCTTGAACAGTAACAGAATTTGTATTGTCAATAATTTTAAAAGAATCATCCCGAGACGAAGTCAATACTCTTTTTAATCCACAGTTATCTTTTTCAAATTGTTCCAACATAATAATTAAATCTTTGTCGTAGCATGTATTATTTTGGATACATCTAAGTTCTTCGGACCTTTCTGTTCCCAACCATTGAATTGCTGAATTAACTAAAATAATAGGGATTGATCCAATCACAAACAGAACTAGAATGGGAATAAAAATTCTCTTGTTTTTGCTTTTAAAAAATAACCAAAAGAATAAAAGATGTAATAAAATTATCCCGAAATGTGTTAATTTATAGAGATTAAGATCATTAAAGGAAGTGGAAAAGAAAAAGGGAGTCAAAAAAGCTACTGCTATAAAAAAGAAATAGACAGGATGATCAAAGAGTGAAACTTTACGCTTGATTAAAAAATAAATCAGCATTAAAAATAAAATCGCCTCTAAGAAAAAATTCCTTAAGTATATCTCAGGAAATTCCCAAATTCTTACTGGATCTCCTCCCGTTGGATAGCCCCACAAAGAGAAATGACGAAAAGAAATTAAGTTAGTTGCAGAACCACTACCCTCTAACATATTCCCGATAACTCCACCTAGTAAATAAAAACTTAACCATAAAATTACCGAAAAAGATATGGCAACTAGCAAAGTTTTTACAAAACTTATTCTTCTTTTACATAAATTATAGATTGCTAAAAACAAAATTCCGAATAAAGTAAGGGCTGCAAAAAGTTCACTTATGAGAAAAAATCCACCCATTATCGGAACCGCTATGGCGACAACTCTCCAATTTATTTTTATCTTATAATAAAATATTTGCTCTAAGAGAATGGTGGATACTGTTGCTAGCAACAAATTTACCCAAGTTATACCTAAAAGAGAGTACAAAAGAGGGTAATTTAGCACAACCGCTGGTATTCCCCATAATTGCAAATGCTCAATGGTAAATTCATCAAAAAGAAAAAATGACCCCCCACAAAAAATTATCAGAACCGAACCCAGAACCGCCCAATTGACATTTTTACTCCATCTCATAACAATCCCTACAAAAAGCATATAGCCAGACATTAGAAAGCTAATTTTAAGTATGTCCATGGCCACTGAAACACTCGACAGAAAAATCAATTTGATAGCAGAGGCGGCTAATTGAGTCCCATAATGATACGTCAGCATAAATTTTTGGTCTGGGACAATTGGATTTATGAGCGGAAATTCTCCATTTGTAGTAAAAAATTTAATTACCGGCCGATGTAAATGCTCATCTAAAAGAGCCGTTTGATAACTACCTAAAAAAAAGACAATCAGCGTAAACAAAAGACCGGCCACTACCAAATAATTTTGGCGAAACCAATCCTTAACCCTTTCAAGAGTAATATTTTTTTTATTCTTTACCCAAAAGACTGTTAGGATTAAAAAAGATACTACAAAATAAATTGCCGAAACAAGTTGGATAATGAAAATATTCCAAGGAAAAATAAAAAGAGCCAATGCAAGGATTAGAACATAAATACAAAAAGATACTAAAAAAGCTGTGGCTATTCTTAAAAAATAATTGCCGGCTTTATAATTCAGTATTTTAATAAAATATAATCCTGCGCCTAAAATCCCCAGAAAAAAAACTAGACCCAGAAAAAGCTGATAAGCAAATGCTCCAAGCATCTTTAGCTTTTGTATTAAACTAATTAACGTGATAGCATAATAGCTACATGTTTAAAATTATAAATTATTCTAGCTTTAATGCAAAGAAAGATTAAAATCGGTTTTTTAACCGAAAGAATGCTTTTAGGTTTTGGAGTTGATCTCGTAATCCACAAAACTGCTGAAAAATTGGCCTTAAAAGGTTTTGAGGTTACAGTTTTTTGTATTCGTAGCGACAAAACTTACTCTAATAAAAA
>JAYEHH010000024.1:0-11463 GCA_034716235.1 Patescibacteria group bacterium
TAATGCGTCACTGCGTTTCTGTTATTAATCCTTCTCTTTTTGAAGGCTGGAGTTCAACGGTGGAGGAAGCTAAAAGTATAGGGAAAAATTTAATTCTTTCTGATTTAGCCGTTCATAGAGAACAGAACCCTCCCAATTCTATTTATTTTAATCCTCACAATCCTAGAGATCTAGCGAATAAACTTTGGAAGAAATGGCTAAAAAGTAAAGGAGGTCCGGATTTTGAGCTTGAAAAAAATGCAAGAGAGAATCTTCAATTTAGAACTAGAAAATTCGGAGGGAAATACCAAGAAATTATTTTGAGTTTATTTTCTGAATAAAATTTAGAGGATAGTTTTAAAAATCTCTATCTCAAAAAGCTTAACACTTTATAAACTCCCGTTATCTTAAAATAATTTTATTTGCATCTTCTGGATATTTTACAAATATTTAGCCATTATTTCTTTGTAATTATCACAAAAATCTCCAGCGAATTTTTGATCAGGAAGGAAATTTTTCAGATCCCTTTTTAGTTTTAATGGCGTTACGCTCGCTTCAATTCTTTTTTTCAGCTCATTCTTCAATTCTTTTTCGTTTTTTATCCCTAGTTTTTTGTTTATAATTTGGAAATCAGGGCTTACTTCTCTTTGGAAATACCAAAATAGGTCATAGAAATCCCTTCCCTTAATATCAACTTCATTTTTACTTCCCTTAAACCACTCTCTAGTAAAAATAGCGATTATTTTTCCAGCCATCATTTCTTGAAGAGAATATTTTTTTACAATAAAGTTGTATCCATAACCAGAAATGGCTTGAATTTCAGCTTTGGAATTTTTAAATTGTTTTGGGCTTATTTCAATCTTTACATAGAGAAAATTGCTACCCTCTCCAAAATTCAATCCTAATTGATGAAGTATGGGAAATTTTAAATAGAGCCTCTTTCCCCCCTGCTCTCTGGTTTTTATTTGAAGAGAATATTGGTTTTGGAAATGTTTGGTTATCTTTTCTGCTAGTTTTTTTAAATTTAAATTTTTAAAATTTTCTTGCCCTAAATCAAAATCTAGATCTTCTGAAATACGAGGTAGTCCATGGCAGATTCTCAAACAAGAGCCTCCCATAAAAATAAAATCGCGGCAATCATTCCCTTTGTATATAAAATTTAATACGGGATATTGCAAATATTCCTTGAGGAAGTTGATAATTAAAAAGTCAGGAGCGCCTTTCTCTCTTTTTTCATTTACTAATTTTTGAAAAATTTCTTCTAGCATATTATCTCAAATATTTTTTTTATATTCCTATTTTTTGTCAGCTTACAGAATTGCTGGCTTCTTTTAAGTTCTTTTTCAGTAATATTCTCCCAGTTAATTCTTAAGTTATCTATTTTTTGTTTGTTTGGCTCTTTTTGAAGAAATTGAAAGTATAAAAAATCAAACAAAGCTTTTTCTTTACTGGCAATATTAACAAAAGCATTTCTAAACTTTTCAGTTTTATATCCGGTAAAAAGTTTTTCTGAAATAGAATAATAGTTAAAAGTGGTTAATTTATTTGCAAAACTTCGTCCAGATTTAGTTGTGATAGAGGTTATGGTTGTTGGTGCTTCCGTTAGGAGTTGATACTTAGATAAAACATATTCAAGGGAGATGTAGGAAGGAGAAAGCATTTGATTGGCTATATATTCTAAATAAACACCCTTGTCTTTTTCAGTGTCCCATTTGGCTTTGATAATGTAAGTCCCGTTTTTAAGTTTAATTATCTTTCCGGTTTTAAGCCAATATTTGATATTATAATCAAGAGCGCTTTCAGAATTTTCCAGATTTTTGAAAGTTTTTTTATCTATAATAAGCAAATTTATTGCTTTTTCTTTGAAAGTATTCCATCTCATAATAATTGTTTGGTTTTTAGTATAATAATTATACTATTTCCTAAATGGTTGTCAAATATCAATTATTGGATATTTTTTATTTCAGTAAACTTAAAATTCTATAAACCCCCGTTATCTTAAAATAATTTATTGAATGTAAAAAAGTGGCAAGAGGATACCCCCGACCGTATTTTCTAGCCAACCTCAGTTCATCTTTAAACTGTTTTTTATTAACCGATCCGCTTTTGCTTGCGGGATGATAACGAAAATTTGCTAAATAACCATTGATAATTCCGGCTGGGTACTTTTTCCCAATGCGAAGCCAAAATTCGTAATCCATACAAAAATTTTCTTTTTCATCAAAATAACCGAATTCTTGATGAAGTTCTCTCTTCCAAAAAGTTGCCGGCTGGGAAATAAAATTTTCCGCCAACAGTTTCTTATAACTGTATTTTCTTAGTAGAAAATTTTTGTACCAAGTGATTGGTCTTCTTATTTCTTTATCTTTTTCATTTATAATTCGGCATTTTCCGTAGGCCCATTTTTTATCCGGATTTTTTTTGAAAAAGTTTACGATTTTTTGAAAAGTTTTTGGTTCATAAGTGTCGTCAGAATTTAGGTAGGCGATAATTTCTCCTTCTGCCATTTTTAGTCCTTTGTTGATGGCGCTTGTTTGTCCCTTATCTTTTTCTGAGATCCAACGGATTCTATTACCGTATTTTTTTAAGATGCTTAAAGTGCCGTCGGTGGACCCTCCGTCAATAACAATCAATTCAAAATTGGGATAATCTTGATTAAGGACGCTTTGAATTGTCTTGTCAATAAACCTGGCTTGGTTGAAGCTGGGCGTAATGATGGAAATTTTAGAGGGCATTGAGTTGCAAACTACAAGTTAAAAGTTAAAAAGTGACTTGTCACCCCCGCCCCACATACGCGGGGTAGACTCCGGCCCGCCTAAACTTGCTAACTAATTACCCATTACAGTTTTGTGATACGGCGAGGCTAGCGGGGTTCCGGGCAAATTTAGAAGAAACTAATTTGGCAAGGCTCTGTCTGGACGTACCGGGATTCCCGCTGGAGCCTGCCCAGCGTATGCAGGGCAGGAATGACAGTAGAAAAAAGCTATTCCTTAATTGAAAATTGTGAATTGAAAATTGAAAATTCTTTTTCAAACTTTATAAACTTGATAACTTTACAAACTTTTAGATCCTTGGTTTTTCTGGAACCATTGGTAAGTTTTCCGAATTCCTTCTTCTAATTCAGTTTTGTGCTTCCAGCCAAGTTTGTGCAATTTGGAAACATTAAGCAGTTTTTGAGGTGTACCGTCCGGCTTTGTTTTATCGTAAACTATTTTTCCTTTGAAACCGACAACTTTTTTAATAATTCCTGCCAGTTCTTTAATGGTGAGATCTTTTCCTGTTCCAATGTTTATTAAATCGCCCTGAGAGTATTTTTGCATTAGGAAGAAGCAGGCCTCTGCCAAGTCATCTACAAATAAGAATTCCCTTTTTGCCTTGCCGGTTCCCCAAAGTTTTACTTCTTTTTGGTTTTTTACTTTGGCGTCATGAATTTTTCTAATTAAAGCCGGCAGGGCGTGAGAACTTTCCAAGCCAAAATTGTCATTAGGGCCGTAAAGATTTGTTGGCATGACGGAAATATAGTTTGTTTTAAATTGCCGGTTAAAAGACTGGCAAGTGATGATGCCGGCGATTTTAGCAACGGCGTAAGGCTTATTGGTCTCTTCAAGCGGACCGGAGAGAAGATATTCTTCTTTTATCGGTTGAGGGCATTCTCTAGGATAAGCGCAAGAACTGCCTAAAAATAAAAGTTTTTTGGCTTTGTTTGAATAAGCCGCTTGGATGATGTTGCTTTGGATAATTAAGTTTTGATAAATAAAATCAGCCGGATAATCATTATTATCTTTTATTCCTCCCACTCTGGCAGCGGCTAAAAAAACATATTCCGGCTTATTTCTTTGGAAAAATCTTGAAACCGCTTGTTGGTTGGTAAGATCCAATTGTTTACGGGAACGGGTTAAAATATTTTGATATCCTTTTTTCTTTAACAATCTGTGAATGGCTGATCCTACCAATCCGTTATGACCGGCAATATAAATAATTGATTTTTTATTCATCTTTTTAATAAAAAGTAATAATATTTATCTCTATAATTTAAAATCTTTTGTTTTGACACTTTCGTTCTTTAAGTCTTCCTTGAGCATAATTTTTATCAGTTCCTTGAATTTTGTTTTTTGGGGATTCCATTTCAGCTCTTTTTTAGCTTTGGAAGGATCTCCTAAAAGAAAGTCAACTTCTGCCGGTCGGTAGTAATTGGGATCTATTTTAATTAAAGTTTGGTTGTTTCCCTTGTTAATTCCCACTTCTTTTAATCCTTTGCCGGACCATTTCAGGTCAATCTTTAAAAGCTTGGCGCATTCTTCCACAAATTCTCTGACGCTATGGGCTTCTCCCGTAGCCAAAACATAATCTGTCGGTTTTTTCTGTTGTAGCATTTTCCACATCACTTCTACGTAATCCTTAGCGTAGCCCCAGTCTCTTTTAGCATCAAGATTGCCTAAGTATATATATTTTTCTTCTCCTGCTAAAATTTTGGCAAAACCTCTAGTTATTTTCCGAGTGACAAAAGTTTCTCCTCTGCGTGGGGATTCATGGTTGAATAAAATGCCGTTACAGGCAAACATACCATAGCTCTCCCGATAATTTTTAGTTATCCAATAAGCATACAATTTAGCACATCCGTAAGGGGAGCGGGGATAAAAAGGAGTGGTTTCTTTTTGGGGAACCTCTAAAACTTTTCCAAACAATTCACTGCTTGAAGCTTGATAAAATTTCGTTTTTACTCCGGTATCCTTAATGGCTTCCAGAATTCTTAAAGTCCCTAGCCCGTCAACATCTCCGGTGTATTCGGGAATATCAAAACTTACCCTTACATGGCTTTGGGCTCCCAAGTTATATATTTCAGTCGGCTTAATTTTTTGAATTATTCTAGCTATATTACTTCCATCTGTTAGATCTCCGTAATGCAAAAACAATCTAAGATTATTTATATGAGGATCTTTATATAAATGATCTATCCTTTTTGTATTAAAAGAGCTAGACCTTCTTATTATTCCATGAACTTCGTAACCTTTTTCTAGAAGAAATTCGGTCAAGTAAGAACCGTCTTGGCCGGTAATTCCGGTAATGAGAGCTTTTTTCATAAGATAAAGAAAATTAAGTTAATTTATTTATTCCCCTTTACTTTTTTAACTTTAGGCTTCAGTCCTTTCAAAGCGTCCTGACGCACAAGCTCGGAAAATTTTTGCTCCAGTTTTTCAATAGCGGATAGAAGTTTAAAAATCATAATAAAAACTAACAAAAATCCTATTAGGACAACGGCGTTAACATTTCCTTCAATGCCGATGAATTTAGCAACTATTAAAGAAATGGAAGGAAATAAAGCCACCGCTCCCATGCCTCCCCAAATAGTCAAGCGAGTTAAAAACTTTAAAATACTTTGCTGGGGATCTCTTTTAATAAGCTTGGCAAAGCTCTGGTAAAGCATAATGATGGCGATGAAAGCAACCAGCGCTTGGTAAAGTTGTATTTTTTCAGGGATCATAGAAATTAATTATTTTTCAGCACCTTAATCTTTTAATAATTTTCTCCAAAAGTCAATTATTTATTAATTTATTGAATTCCATAGAATCCTTAAGGCGGTTTTAAAACCGTTTTTCAAACCTTGCCCGTGTTTTTTTCTTATGGAATAGGGAGTGTATCTTACCTTAACAGGAACCTCTTTAAAGCGTAGTTCTTGGGAAGCGATTTCTCTTATAATTTCACTGTCAAAATCGTAACGATCGGCCTGGGGGTTTATTTTTTCAACAACTCGGCGGGTGTAAGACCTAAAGCCCGACTGACTGTCGGTTACATTTAAGCCGTAAAGCATCCAAGTGTAAAAATTACCGAATTTATTTAAAAATATCCGACTTTTGGGCATCCCCTTGGGGTTTATCAGCCGGGAGCCTAAAACTACATCAAAGTTATCTTTTTCAATGGGATGGGTAAGTTTTTTAATATCTGAGGGGTCATGCTGACCATCTCCGTCTAAAGTAACAATGATTTCAGCTCCCAGTGTAAGAGCGGCTTCAAGTCCAGTTTTAACGGCAGCTCCTTTCCCTCGGTTAAATTTATGCCTTAAAGCGATAACATCGGGAATCTCTTTTATCGTTTGATATGTCTCATCCTTACTTCCATCATCAACCAGAATAAGATTGTAATAGCCTTCCTTTTTCATTTCGGCAACCGTTGTTGCGATAACCGGTGCTTCGTTAAAAACAGGAATAACCAAAAAAATATTTTTATTGTGTGAATAGTCTTTCATTTCTAGGATTTATTGCTAGCAAGCTTTTGTTCCCATTGCCAGGCGGAAGTTATGATTTCTTCAAGGCTTTTCTCCGGTTGCCAATCAAGCTTTTTTAGAGCTTTGGTAATATCAGCTGTTAGAGAAGGAGGATCTCCCGGTCTTCTCTTGGCTATTTTTATGCGGAGCTTCTTTCCGATTGTTTTTTCAATAAGTTCCGTTATCTCCAGAACGCTTTTCCCTTCGGTGGTTCCGAGATTAAAAATCTCAGAACTATTATTTGGATCAGTTAAGTATTCTAAAGCTTTTAGATGCGCTTGGCAAAGGTCGGTTACATGAATGTAGTCGCGGATGCAAGTGCCATCCTTGGTTGGATAGTCGTCGCCAAAAATAAAAGCATTTTTTCTTCTGTTGTTAGCGACTTGTAGTAAAAGAGGAATCAGGTGAGTTTCCGGCTCGTGTTGTTCGCCTATACCGTAATTGGCTCCGGCAGCATTGAAATAACGAAAAGCTACGTACCTTATTTTATAAATTTTAGCATACCAGCTAATAATTTTTTCAAGCATTGCTTTGGTTTCTCCATAAGTATTGCTCGGTGCGATGGGGTCGGTTTCTTTTAGCGGTTTGTTTTTACCCTTTCCGTAAACGGCAGCACTGGAAGAAAAAATAATTTTGTCAATGTTTTTTTTGCGCATTGCCTCCAATAGATTGATTCCTCCCAATAAATTATTTTCAAAATAAAGAAAAGGTTTCTCCATTGATTCGCCGGCAACGATGTAACAAGCGAAATGGATTACCGCTTCCGGTTGGAAACTCGCCAATGTTTTTTCAGTCTCGGTCAAATTTCTTAAATCTGTTTTGAAAAAAGTAATTTCTGCTGGTAACGACTCACGGTGCCCGTTTTCTAAATTATCTAGAACAGCTACCTGATGGCCGTTTTTTAAAAGTAAACGAACCATGTGGCTGCCGATGTAGCCGGCTCCGCCGGTGACAAGTATTTTCATATTTTATACTTTATTAAAACTTAACAAACGGAAGCAAACCCATTGGTAGAAGAATTACTCCCTGAGTATCTTTTTCCAAGCTGTCTAGCCCCTTTCAATACTAATATTTTTTCCCTATCTAACCAATGAAGGATTTTAGGCAGGCATTCTCTTTTAATCATAAATTTAAGTTCATTGATAAAAAATCAATGTAATTTGATCATAGCGTTGATAAAAAATCAATGTAATTTTATCAAAATGGTGTATTTTAAGGGTTTTTTGTAAAATAGCCCCATTTAATCTTTTTTAATCTTTTCTCTAAAATAGGCTACCGTTTTTACTAAACCATCTTCTAATTTTATTTTAGGCTCCCAATGGAGATTTTTTCTAGCTAAAGTTAAATCTGGTTTTCGTTGTTGAGGATCATCTTGAGGTAGTTCTTCATAAACCAGCTTACTTTTACTTTCTGGAATAGCTGCCAATACTTTCTCGGCTAATTCTTTGACGGTAAACTCAGCCTCATTGCCTAAATTTATAGGACCAGTGTATTTTTCCTGATTCATCATTTTTAACAAGCCATCAATCAAATCATCAATATATTGGAAGCTTCTAGTTTGAGAGCCATCCCCATAAATAGTTAGGTCTTTATTTTGTAGAGCTTGAACAATGAAGTTGGAGACAACTCGACCGTCATCAGGATGCATATTGGGTCCATAAGTATTAAAAATGCGAGCCACCTTAATATCAGTTTTGTGCTGGCGATAGTAATCAAAGAAAAGAGTTTCTGCACAACGCTTACCTTCATCATAGCAGGATCTTATTCCAATAGGGTTTACCTTGCCCCAATAGCTTTCTGGCTGAGGATGAATTTCTGGATCTCCATAAATCTCAGAAGTAGAAGCTTGCAAAATTCTAGCTCGGACTCGCTTAGCCAATCCCAACATGTTGATGGCTCCGTGTACGGAAGTTTTAGTGGTTTGTACTGGGTCAAATTGGTAATGGACGGGAGAAGCTGGACAAGCTAAGTTATAAATTTGGTCAACTTCAACATACAAAGGGAAAGTAATGTCATGCCGTAGTAATTCAAATTTTGGATTGTTAACTAATTCGGCAACATTTTCTTTATTGCCGGTAAAATAGTTATCAACGCATAAAACATCATGGCCTTCTTTCAAAAGCCTTTTGCAAAGGTGGGAGCCTATAAAGCCAGCTCCACCAGTAACGAGAATTTTCATAATGGTAGTTTACTAATTTAAATCCATTTGTTAGTATACAGGTTAAGGAATTAAAATTCAATTAAATTATTTAATACAGAGAATTGGCAGAAAAGAAAATGCTTGCTATACTTAGCTTAACTTAAGTTTATTTTAATATAATTTAGATAATTTTTTAGAAAAATTAAAAAAATGGACAAAAAAACAACCCAGACATCGGAGATGAAAAATAAGATTGGAAAATTTCAGCATTCAGCCAAAATGGTTAGCATCCTTGATAAAATAACCAAAGCTTGCATTCATTTAGCGGTATTTTTATTACCTCTTTTCTTCTTGCCGGTTACTGTGAGCCCAGTTGAATTTAATAAATTAGCCTTGTTGGTAGTTTTAGTAGGAATTTCTGGAGTAGCTTGGATTGGACGTATGGTAAGTGAGAATCAATTACAAATGAAGAAAAGTTTTCTGTCGGTACCTATTCTAATTTTTGCAACGGTATATATTTTCTCTTCAATTTTTTCAATTTATCGAGAAAATAGTATCTGGGGCTATTTAGGAGGAGAGGGAATGTCTTTAACGGCAATGCTTTTCTTTGTTCTTCTTTTTTATATTATCGCTAATAACTTTAGCAATAAGAATTCAGTCTATTATTTGATTTTTAATTTTTTAATTTCTAGCTCCCTGGTTTTCTTGAGCACCTTCTTTCAATTAATGGGAGTTAATATTTTTGGATTTATGGAGGGGAGTGGTAAGGCTTTTAATACTATTGGAACCATTTTTTCTTTAGCTATCTATGCTGGATCATTGTTGGTCTTCTCTTTAGCGCTTATCACGGAAAGAGTTGGAGGAAAATTATTAAGAATTATTGCTAGCATTACCGCTCTTTTAGCATTAACTACAATAGTTTTAATTGATTTTAAATTGGTCTGGTTAGCCTTGGTAATTTTGATGGGTCTTTTAATGGTGGTAGGAATTTTAAGAAATAATCAGGGAAAAATAAATTTATTTTGGATTCCTACGGCGGTTTTTATTGTTTGTCTTTTTGGACTTTTCATGAAGAGCCCATTCTTTAATATGACTGATTTACCTGTTGAAATATCTCCTTCTTGGAAGGCTACCACCAGTGTAACTTGGAATGGAATTAAGGAAAGATTTTTATTTGGTTCTGGTCCGGGAAACTTTGCGTATCTTTATGGAGAATATAAAGGAGCCATTGGTAATCTTTCGGCTATTGACTTTAGCCAAGGGGTAAGTTTTGTTACTACTCTATTTGCGACTGGTGGTCTGGCTGTGGGTCTAGGCTTCCTATTTCTAGTTTTTATTATGGGGCGCTATGTAGGAATTAATGTTTACAGTACTTTTTTTAAGAAGAAAAATAGTAAGGCTGAGATAGAAGAAATGCAACTGATTACTCCGTTATCGTTGCTGTGGATTTTTATTACTATTATGTTGTTTTTTACGACAGCTTCGCTGTCCTTACTGTTCGTTTGGTGGATGGCTTTTGCTATCATAGATGCTCTGAGTCATAAAGGGAATGCTGTCAAAGTGAAAAGCGGAAAATCAAAAGTAGCAGAACTGGCTGAAAAAATAGGGATGAGAGGGAAAACTGGTCCCAAAGAAGAAATATCTAAAGTTTCCCTAGCCATTTCCTTGCTTTTTGTTGGAATTCTGACGGGGTTTATCGCCGTAGTATATATTATGAGTCAGAAATATGTTGCTGCTTGTCATTATCAAAACGCTTTGGCTCAAGCCACTGAAGAGAATGCTAATCTAGAGCAGGTAGGGAATGAACTAAACAAATCTATTTATTATAATCCAAATCGAGATCTTCCATTTCTAGCGCTCTCAGATGTTTATTTACTTTTAGCCCAAAAAAGAATAGGCGAAAAAGGAACAGACATTAATGATGAAGACCGGACATATGTTTGGGAGGCTATTTCAGGTGGGCTACAGGCTGCCAATTCAGCCATCACCGTTAATAAGAGTAATTACAGAAATTATCTAAAACTGGCTTTAATTTATCAAAACATAATTGGCTTGGTAGATGGAGCAGAAAAACCTGCCATAGAAAATTACGAAAAGGCTAGAGATTTAAATCCAAATAATTTCTATATTTATGATCAATTAGCTGGAGTTTACCTAACTTTTTATGATATAGAATTACTCAAAAAAGTAGAGGAAAATGGAGGGACATTAGACCATGTTCCTGATTCTGTTAAGGAAAATCTTGTTAGAGCGGAAGAGAACTTAAATAAATCTTTAGAGATTTATCCGCTTAATCCAACGGCTAGAATGACAATGATAACTATTCGTGAGTTACAAGGCGACTTAGAGGGAGCCGTTAAATTGGCTGAAGAAAATTTGAGTTCATCTAAAGAAGATTTTAGATCAGCTTTGGTCTTAGGATTACTTTATTACAAAAATACAGATTATCAGAAAGCTGTCGGTCTTCTGGAAGCAGTTAATAAGAGATGGGATAATTTTTCTGATGCGCGTTATATTTTAGGATTGTCTTATGCTCAAGAGGGAGAGTTGCAGAAAGCTAAAGAGCAATTTGAAAAAATTGCTGAAATTAATGATGACAGCCAAGAAATCAAGGATATTTTGGAGAGTCTGCGTGCTGGCAGAACCGATTTTCTAGAAAATCAGGGCAATGAGAAGGTAGATGAGGTTCAGCAACAGTTAGAGGCAGACCAACGGCAGGAAGATCAAAACGATCAAGCTGTTTTAGGTGAAGAAAACAATCAAGAGCCAGAAGGTGTTGGAGAAGAACAACCCGAAGAATCTCAAGAAGAAGATGAAGAGAATGAAGACGAATCTCAACCAGAAGAAAATACAGAAGAGAACCAAGAATAGTTTTTAATCTAAAGGATGGTCCATTTTGTGACACGGCAAGGCTGTCTCGGGTATCAGCAAATTTAGGGAAATCTAACACAACCTGTCACCCCCGCGAAGGCGGGGGTCCAGATATTTAGACTGGGCTAACCTCATTTTATTGTAATAGTAAATCAATTTTTTAACAGTATTTATTTCTTCTAGAAAATTTATAGAAAACTTAAAAATTTAT
>JAYEHH010000025.1:0-2213 GCA_034716235.1 Patescibacteria group bacterium
CGATTGGAAATAATGACTCTCAAATTATTTACTTTGGAGCCAGAGGAGTTTTTTATCGAAGTTTTAATGCTGGGAAGAGTTGGCAACCAATGGAATTTAGAACGAGTTATGCAATGGAAGATTTAGAACTGGAGCCAGGGAACGATAAAGTGATTTATTTGGGACTTAGGAAAATTGAGGATTAGAGGGGGATTCACTGGCAGATGTACCATCCCCGCGACATCTGTCATTCCCGCCCCGTATCAAGTACGGGATAAACTCCAGCGGGAATCCCGAGCAAATTTAGGAAAATCATTTTGGCAAAGGGAAAAAGACCCGCCTAAATTTGCTAACCAATTACCCATTGCAGTTTTGTAACACGGCGAAGCGAGCTGGGGGCCCGGGAAGTTATAGAATCAAACATTAAGTCATGAATAAAAACTATTACGTTTACATAGTAACCAATAAAAAAAACGGGATTCTTTACATAGGTGTTACCAACAACTTAGAAAGGCGTGTTTATGAACATAAACAAGGGATAGCTAAAGGATTTGCTAAACAGTATAATCTTAATAAATTAGTATATTTTGAAGAAACAGGAAATGTTATATCTGCAATCTCAAGAGAAAAATGTTTAAAAAAATGGAATAGAGAATGGAAAGTGGAACTTATTGAGAAAGAGAATCCAGAATGGGAAGATTTAACAAAGAAGTTTCTTCTAGGCGTTCCGGGATTCCCGCCTGCGCGGGAATGACATATCTGTCAACGAATTACTTAACTTTCGCGGGAATGACAGGAGAAAAAGACTGTCGCTCTTTGAGCGGGATTCCCGTTTTCACGGGAATGACCATTTAATTTAAACATTATGAAAATTCTTGTTATAAATCATGAATATCCACCGTTGGGAGGAGGGGGAGGAGTCTTCTGCCGAGATCTCTGCGAAGCTTGGGTAAGAAAAGGGCATAGAGTGGTGGTAGTTACCTCTGGAGCTTCCGGTTTGAAAAAGAGAGAAAAAATCGCCGGAGTAGATTTATACCGTTGCTGGTCAGGCAGGAGAAAAACAAAGCAAAAAGCCGGTTTTTTAAATCTGCTATTTTTTATTTTCAGTGGCTTTTTTTTAAGCCGACGACTTTTAACAAAACATAAACCCGAGTTTCTAAATACTCATTTTGCAGTACCTGGTGGGATAATAGGCTATTGGCTACAAGTTTTTTCTGGTTGTAAAAATATTCTGACTGTTCATGGAGCAGATATTTATGATCCCACTCGTAAAATGTCGGGTCATAGATGGTGGCTGACTCGTTGGGTGATCTCAAGAGTGGTTAACAAGACAACTTATACGGTAGCTTCTACTCAAGAAATAGAAGGAAAAATTAAACAATACTATAATTTACGAAAGAAAATTACTTTAATTCCACTGGGTTTTTCTCCCAGTAATTATTTAAGAAAAGCCGAGAAAGTCTACGACAGTAGCCTGTCTGGAAAAAAATCTTTACGGTTGATTACCATTGGTAGATTGGTAGCTAGGAAAAATTTAGAGCTACTCATTGATGCTGTTGCTACTCTTAGAGAAAAGGTTGTATTAGTTATCATTGGAGATGGTCCTCAAAGAAAAAAACTTGAGCTTGAGGTTGAGAAACTGGGGTTGGATAAAACGATTAAATTTTTAGGGCAAGTGAACGAAGAAGAAAAGGGTCGTCAATTATTAAAAGCGGACTTGTTTGTTTCTTCCGCTTTGCACGAAGGTTTTGGAATTGTTTTTTTAGAGGCTATGCAGGCTGGGTTGGGAATAGTAGCTACTGATTGTGGCGGACAGACTTATTTTCTAAAATCCGGAGAGAATGCTAAATTTTTTAAATCCAACAATCAAAAAGATTTAATTGATAAAATTAATTATTTTTGGGAGAATAAAGAAGCTTTAGAAAAATATGGTAGAGCTAATAGAAAATTGGTACCTAGGTTTTATATTGATAGGATAGCTAGGGAATATTTGAAAGAAATTTCAAATTGCTAGCCTCGCCGGACATGTCACCCCCGTGAAAACGGGGGTCCCGGTACGTCTAGACAAGACTTTGCCAAAATGCTTTTCCTAAATTTGCTCGGGACCCCCGCCCGCTTCGCCAAAGCTACAGCGAGGCGAGCTGGAGTTTACCCCGATGAATATCTGGGGCGGGAATGACAGGGAAAAAGGCTGGCTGGTATTATCCATCGTTAATTATCAATTATCAATTATC
>JAYEHH010000026.1:0-3459 GCA_034716235.1 Patescibacteria group bacterium
ATCCGGTAATTCGTTGGGGAATTTCTGTTTTTAAAAACCTGGGATAAAAAATAATTGCCAATAAGCTGTAAAAAGCTTGCCAAAGGATTGCTAACTTATAATATCTAACCCGGTTTATTCTATTTACATGGAGCTCTCTTGTTTTAAGCTTTAAATATTTAGTAGCCCACAAAATGCCAATCCCATCAGCTAAATTCAAATCAGTATATTTTAAAATATGACGAAATTTTTTATTGGTTTGGGCTTCAATAATAAATTCAGGATTGATGGTAGCTAAAAAATGCCGATCCGTATCTTCAAGGTAGCCTTTTAAAACTTTTACTAATTTTGTTTCGTCCAGCGGGTCAACTCTTACCCCCAAAACATCAATCCCTTGAGAATTAAAAGAATTCATTGGATTATTAGTACCTGTTTCTATAACAATTCTATTTTAGCTGAAAGATGGAAAATGGACAAATGGGAGAGAGAAGAAAGTTTGTAAAGTTTAGACAATTGATAATTGATAATGCCAGCCTCTGGCTGGTCACCCTTTGGGTGAGAGAATGGGTAATTAGCAATGGAGAATTGATAATGGACGATGGAGAATTGATAATTTTTCTGTCATTCCCGTCCCGTCATCCGACAGGATAAACTCCAGCCAACCTCGCCGAGTCTAGGCGGGCGGGAATCCCAGAACGCCTTAATCAGTCTTGCATCTTCGTATATTTTTTGATTAATTCTTTATAAATAATTTCATCTTTTAATTTATTTTGAGAATTATCAATAAAATATTTTAATTTTTCAAATAGCCATTTTGTTGATATCTGAGTTGGAGCAAGATTATAATAATCAATATTATCAAAAAAATCAGCAGTCTTAACAACCAAGGCATCTTTGCCCATCTCATAACAGCGCTTAAAATTTTCCTTATATCTTTCAGTTTTATCTTGAATTAATTTATCAAAGCTATTTGCTTCAACCAACTCTGCAATTCTAGCTCCAAATTTTGATTCCACTTCTTCAATCCCCACATTAGTATCTTCAATAATGTCGTGCAGGATGCCTGCAATCACAATATCTTCATTATGGTTAAGATTAGAAAGGTGAAACCCGACTCTAATACTATGCAAAATTACCGGTTTAGGATTTTCTCCAGATTTATGAACTGCAAAAACTAAAAATTTAATTGCTTCTTCAATTTGTCTGTCAATTTTAGAATTTATCATAAATAGATTTAAACTACACTCAATCATAACCTTCATGTTTTATTTCATGTTCTATAATTTTCCATTTTCATTCTACCACAAAATTGTTAATAATCCCAAACTAAGCTGGAATTTCTCCCCACTTTTCTTTAAGCTAAAGTTAGTTTAGAATTTATAGAATAGTAATATTTTTAAAAATGCTTTTCTTTTATAAAATCACTCCCCTAATCAGACTCCCCGCCTCAATTAATCAAGAATTTACTTACAGTTTTAAAACCCAACTGGACGAAGGCGACTTAGTTTTAGTTAGTTTTAGAAGGAGAAAAGTGCTAGGAATTATTACTCAAATAATTTCTAACCCAAAAGAAGAAACTTATAAAATAAAATCGGTTCTTAATGTCATTGAGAAAAAATATCTTAACAAAAATCAAATCAAATTGTTTAAAGAGCTGGCTAGCTACTATTGGGCCTCCCTTTCTTTACTACTAAAAACAGCCTCTCCTAAAAAAATAATTTCTCGAGAAAAATTTCTACCCAATGGTTCAGCTAGGGGACGTTTCAAGATAACAAAAAAAGAAATTAGGGACGCTAAACGATTGATTAATTTCTCTCAAGAAAAAAGAACGCTACTTTTTTTTGCTAGAGATCGATTTAATATTTACTATTATTTAATAGCCGGAATAATCAACAGTGGTGGGCAAGTTCTGTTTTTAGTCCCTGACCTCCTGCTTTTACATACTTACCGTGCTCAGCTAGAAAATATTTTTGGTACCAACCGGGTTGCCGTATTGGATAAAGGAAAGGCTGGAGGGAATTATTATTCCAACTGGACAGCTATTAAATCCGGTAAAAAATCTATTCTTCTCGGGACTCGTTCAACCGTTCTGGCTAATTTTAAAAACTTGAAATTGGTAATTGTTGAGGATGCTCATGATCAATCTTTCAAACAATGGGATCAAAATCCGCGTTATGATGCTCGCTCTATTGCCAAAAAATTTCCGGATTATTTTGATTGTTCCGTAATTTTCGGCAGTTACTGCCCCAGCGTTAGTTTCTATAATCAATTTAAAAAACAAAAAGCTATTTTTGAAACTACCAATAGTCATGCAATCTTAACTATTGGACAGGCCAAAAAGCACATTATTGATGCTAGAGAGAAAAATAACTTTGACCAATCTACTTTAATTACTGACCAAGTTATCCAAAAAATTCAGCAAACCCTTGCTAAAAAACAAACTATTTTTTTAGGAACTTCTCAAAAAGGAAGCTCGGGTTGCTATTTTTGTCGCGATTGTGGCTACATTCCTAAATGTCCCAGTTGTGAAAGAAACCTTTATTTATCTAGCCAGGGAGAGCTTAAATGTCCTGTTTGTGGAACAAAAATGAAATTCCCCTCTCGTTGCCCCAAATGCAATAATCAAATGGTAAAGATGATTGGGCTAGGAATTAGAAAACTTTACCAAGAAATCCAACGGCTTTTCCCTCAATTTCAAGTTGTCTTAATAGATGAGGAAGAAAGAAAATCTTCTCAAGAGCAAAAAGAAAAAATTGCTCTAACTTTGAATAAAGGAATCGTGGTTGGTAATGTTTCTCTGCTAAGACTAGCCAAGTTTAATCCTGTCACCGGTGCAGTTATCTCTATCAATGCTGACAAGAGTTTATTCTTGCCCGATTTCACCGTTGGAGAAAAAAAGTACCAGGAGATCTCTCAATTGCTTTCTAAAAACTACAAATTATTATCTCAAACTAAATATCCCAAGAATAGAACAACCTTGAGTGCCCTAGCAAGAAATTATCAAAAATTTTATCGCCGAGAATTACTTTCACGAAAAAGAGAAAATTTGCCCCCTTTTACCAAATTAATTAAATTTAGTTACCGAGATATTTCTGCAGAAATATCCAAAAAAACTTTAGAAAAATTAAAATCCAAGCTAAAAAACATTGAGAACAAACTTTCATTTTTCAATGGTCCCTACCCTGGTTATCCCGAAAAAGTTAGAAAGAAATATATTTATCATCTTACCATTGGCCATCCTCCTAATTCAAAAATAGATCCACTCCGAGTAACAGAAATTATTGATTATTGCACTAAAAATAAGATTATTATTGATGTAGATCCAGTGGGATTAATTTGATTAAGGCTGAATAAATTAATCTCTTACTTTATTTACCTTTAATTGCTTTAATTTGCGCTTTTAATATTGTCTGTTATTATAATTTGTAGATTTTACAAAAAGTTTTAAGCTACGAAATTGGGTGCATAGCTCAGTTGGTA
>JAYEHH010000026.1:3559-10531 GCA_034716235.1 Patescibacteria group bacterium
AATTAATCTCTTACTTTATTTACCTTTAATTGCTTTAATTTGCGCTTTTAATATTGTCTGTTATTATAATTTGTAGATTTTACAAAAAGTTTTAAGCTACGAAATTGGGTGCATAGCTCAGTTGGTACCTACCTCACCTACCTCACCTACCTCACCTACCTCACGGCAGGCAAGCGGCAGGCAGGCGGCAGGCAGGGAGCTGTAGCCTTTTAAGCAATACACTAAATCCCAATCAACATTAAATAAGTTATTTAAAAAATAAATCATCGTAATAAATATGGGTGCATAGCTCAGTTGGTAGAGCAGTAGCCTTTTAAGCTATTGGTCGTGGGTTCGAGCCCCTCTGCACCCACTAGGAGTATTTGTGGTTCGCCACGTCATCCCAGCATTCGCGGGACAGGTCCGACGTGGCGCCATAGCGGATGCTATGGCGAGCCCCTCTGCACCCACCAAATTAGTTATAAGTTAGAAGTTATGAGTTGTTAGTTGCGAAGCGGGGCGCTTAGCTCAGTTGGTTAGAGCGACTGGTTTACACCCAGTAGGTCGGGAGTTCGACTCTCTCAGCGCCCACCAGTACAGATAAAAGTTGTAAGGTTAAAAAGTTCGTAAAGTTCGTAAAGTTTCTAAAGTTAGTGGTTAAAAGTTGTCAATTGCGAAGCGCAACATTGTAAAGCAAAGGTCGTGATAATTTATCCGGTCTTTTTTAATTTCCTAAAAATATCCTGGAGAATATAATCATTAGGGCTAAGCTCTAAAATATGCTAAGATACAAAAGATGAGATACATAAAATTGTCTACAAATTAACTTTTTGGTAAAATGTAAAGTAATGTTTTAATATAAATAATAAAATAATCTTAATGAACTTTGAAACACCAAAACAAACCATACCCTCTCCAGAATCAGCAGAAAATCAATCCGAGTTAGCAGAAGTTGCGATCTATAAAGAACAAAAAATGTTTCAGGGGGTATTTGAAAAATTAGGAAAAAGCAAAAAATTGCGCAATCTAGCTATTGCTTTGTCATTCGCCAGTTTAATGGCAAGCGCTCAAGGCTGTGAATCTAAAAAACCAATGACTCAGACAGAACAACAACAGAAAGATTACGACCGATGGAGTCCAATGAAAAAAAACAATTTTAACTATGCCCTGCAAGCCATTCAAGGCCTTGGGAATCAAATGAAAAAAGAAATAAAAGAGAAGGGAGGAACAAACAGAACCATAGCTAGAGATATTGTTGGCATGAGAATCAACCAATTGGCTCTTGCCCAAAAGCAAGGAATTGACATAAGAAGTGGAGGAAAAGGAAGTGTCGGCATAGCAGATAGATTTATGACTTCAAAAGACATGAAAACCTATCTTACAATTGCAACTGACAAAAATAAGGATGGCAGTCTATCTCAAAAAGAAAAAGAAAAATTCGAAAAAAATCCGGCTATACCAATACTCCGCCAAAAAATGCAAGTAATAGACACCTTTGGTTCTCTCGATAAAGACAATGACGGAAAAATTTCCCAAAGAGAAGAAGCTAATTACTTACAAAAAATAGCTAAAGGATTGAGACCACTCTCGGAAGAGGAAGCGGAAGAAATGAAAAAAGAATGGAACAAGGCAGAACCTCTTAAAGCAGAACCCTTTAAAAAATCTTCCAGAAAAGGAAATAGAAAAATTTTTGACGAGCATGGAAAACCTCTGCCAGTACAAGGAGTAAGTTCAAACCCTAATGATTTTTAATAAAGCTAAATTTTACAAAAATGACTGAACAAATAAAAAAAGTTATTGCCGAATCTAGTTTAACCCAAGAAGAAAAGGATGAATTTAACAAAATAATAGCCAAGGCAAATACCGCCCAATTGCAAGCACTAGAAAGTTTATTTAGTGAAAATCCAGAATTTGCGCCAACATTTTATAAAAACTATAAAGACAAACTGGCTACTTTTACTGAAAAAGATGGTACACAATGGGATAAAATTATAGATGAAGAGAAAGGTTTGATGTCGTCTTAATTGAAAAATCTAAATTTATTTCAAAATGTATGACTTTTCCAAAATTCACCTGTCGCTACTGTAGAAAAGAAATAGCTACCGACAAAGAAGCTGGAATTCAAAACCGTAATCACTGCCCCTACTGCCTTTACTCCGTCCACCTTGACCAAAAAATTTCTGGCGATAGAAAATCCGTCTGTGGAGGAAAAATGAAACCGCTAGGGTTAACATTCAAAAAAACAAAGCCCAGCAAATATCAGGGAACCAATCAGGGAGAGTTGATGCTAATTCACCAATGTTGTAATTGCAAAAAAATATCTATTAACCGGATCGCCGGAGATGATAACCCCAAAAAGATTTTAGAAATTTTTCAGACCTCTCTAGAATTATCTCCTGAAATTAAAAAAGAATTGAAGGAATCAGACATAGAAATGGCCATTGAGAATGATCTAGAAAAAATCAAACAACAACTTTTTGGAAAGTTGTAAAATTTATTTATTTTGCTATCATTTATTCACGCGGGCTCGTAGCTCAGTGGCAGAGCACTCGGCTCATAACCGATCGGTCGCAGGTTCGATCCCTGCCGAGCCCACTTTTTTTATTCAAAAAACAAAATGATATTTTTCCATCCATTTTCTTCCGTAAAAAAAATAATCCTAACAATAATCATCATTTCTATCACCGCTTGGGCGGTAAGCTCTTTTTATCTTATCAATCATCCTGCTAAAAAAGAAAAGCTAGAAGAAAAGTTGGAACCCAATTATCAAGAGTTTATGAGACTGGCTCTAAAATATTACGAAGATGCTGAGAGCGCTCTAATCTACAAAGATAGTGAGAAAGCTAAGAAGTTGTTAGAACAATCTAAAGATTACGCTAAGCAAGTTGTCTCCTCGCGTGATTTATATCAAGATGCTAAAGATTTACTGAATCAAATTGAGGATAAATTAAAAAAATTAAAAAAAGAAGAGAACCCAGAGGAAGAAAATAAAGACAAAGCAACTAAGAAAAAAGAATGAGAAACCCATAATTCATTCTAAAAAGCATCCAAAAAAACAGTAGAGCTACAAAATTTTGTGTCTCTACTGTTTTTTAGTGTACGACTAACTTGTTCTATTTTAATTCTATTGTGGCGCCAGCTTCTTCTAATTTCTTCTTCATTTCTTCCGCTTCTTTAGTCGGAACATTTTCTTTTACTACTTTAGGAGCACCATCTACTAAATCTTTAGCTTCTTTCAATCCAGATCCGGTAATTTCATTTACTAATTTAATAACAGCAATTTTGGAATCACCTACCGTTACTAATTCAACATTAAAAGCATCTTTAGTTGCTTCTTCTGCTCCTCCGCCATCAGCACCAGCTACTGGGGCTGCCATGACTGAAGCCGCTGCTACAACTCCAAACTTGTCTTCTAGAACTTTAACTAATTCTGAAAGCTCTAGTACGCTCATTTTTTCAACTTCCTCCACTAATTTTTTAAATTTTGCGGGAACTTTTACCTCTTTCTTAGTCTCCTTTTCTTCTTCTTTTTTATCTTCTGATGCAGGAACATTCTTTTTTTCTTCTACCATATTTTTAGATTATTGTTAATTAATTATAATAAAAAATAATTTAAGCTTTCTGTTCTTCAATGGCCTTTAAGGCATAAATTAATTGACGAATTATGCCTCCTAAAATACCAGTGAAGTTATTAACGGGAGCCTTCATGGAACCAATAGCTTGGGCAATCAGCTCTTCTTTACTTGAAAGCTTTGATAAAGCAATCATTTCCTCTTTAGATAAATAGTTGTTTTCTAAAACTCCTCCTACAATTTCTAAACTTTCATTTTCTTTAGCAAAAGAGGCAACAATCTTGACTGGAGCAATTTCATCTTCTTCGGAAATCGCCAAGGCTAACGGCCCTTTACGACTCTTGATGTCTGCATTAATTTTAGCCTCATCAAAAGCAATTTGAACTAAACTTTTTTTAAAAACTTCATAGCTAGCTCCTTCTGCCTGTAATTTTTGCCTCAACTCCCTCATTCCATTGGCAGTTAAGCCCTTATAATCTGTCAGAACAACTGATTTAGCTTCCGCCAAATTTTGACTCATTTTTTTAACTACTTGCTCCTTATCCTTTCTTTTTAACATTTTTACTCTTTAAATAAAAAAGCTGTTCCTAAGACAGCTTAATTTTCTAGAAAAAACTTTCTAAAATTCCTCGGCAAGACTTAAATGCTTGCTGTCTTGGGATAAACAAATTTTACTTTTTAAATATACCCTATTTTAAGAATTTAGCAAGCCTTGACGAGTCATCCAATCTTCCAGAATGATTCTGGCTGCTTCTTGATGCTCTTTCTCCTTTTCTGCATAACGATTTGCTAGTTTCGTGGTCATTTTCTCGTCCGCGGTTTTAATATCAACTCCAGGCAATTCTTTTTGTAACCTATCAATAAATTTCATAATTTCTTTTGTCTGCCTGCCACCATGTACCTTTGACTCAGGTACTCCAACAACTACCACTTCAATTGCATTCTCTTGAATGAAAATTTTTATTCTTTTCTCAACTTCTTCTATCTTTCCTGAGAAAACATCAAGCCCTAGCGGAATATTTCTATCTAAAGAAATGGCTAGACCACAATGTTTTGATCCATAATCAATGCCCAAGAAGTTTTTAGGCGTCATAACTGCTTATTTTTATTACTAAGTTAAAATCTCCCCTCCATTTTTTCTCACCACCAGTGTGTGCTCGTAGTGGCAAGACATTTTACCGTCCTTGGGCAAAAACGCCCAACCATCATCTGCTAAAACTACCTCTGGACCACCCTCGCAAATCATTGGCTCAATAGCAATGCACATATTTTCTTTCAAAACCATTCCTCTCCCCTTTTTCCCATAATTAGGAATTTGGGGCTCTTCATGTACTTGGTGTCCTACTCCGTGGCCAACCAATACTCTCACTACCGAGTACCCGTGTTTTTCTGCCCATTCTTGTACAGCAGCTCCAATATCTCCTACTCTATTGCCTACTTTTGCCTGTTTAACACCAAGATTCAAACATTTTTTACATACTTTTATCATTTGCTGCTTTAATTCAGAAATTTCGCCACATCCAAAAGTAATCGTTGCATCCGTGTAAAGACCCTTGTACTTTACTCCCAAATCAAGACTTACCATATCTCCTTCTTGAGCTATCTTTTTAGCTGGGATGCCATGAACGACTTCCTCATTGAGGGAAATACAAAGATTGGCTGGAAACCCTTGATAATCCAAAAAAGAAGGCTCAGCCTCTTTTTCTTTTAGAATCTTGCCAGCCGATTCATTAATTTCAGCGCAAGAAATTCCTGGTTTTGTTTCTTCAGCTAGTTGTCTCAGGGTTTCTCTTAAAATCTTACCCCCTTCACGCATTTTAGCAATTTCTTCTTCGGTTTTAATAAAAGCCATATTCTCAAAATATATTATTAACCTAATTAATACTTAGTTTAATAAAGTTTCTACATACCCTCATAACTCCTCATTATCAATTGTCCTTCTATTTGTTTAATTGTTTCTGTCACAACAGAGACAACAATCAAAAGACTGGTTCCGCCAATTGAGAGAGTTTGGATACCTGTCGCCCATTGCATAATAAAAGGCATAACCGCTATGGCTCCTAAAAATAAAGCTCCGGTTAATGTTATTCGATTAACAACGGCGCCTAGATAGGCCTCTGTTTTGCCACCTGGGCGAATACCTGGAACATAACCTCCATTTTGTTGTAAATTTTCAGCAATTTTTTTTGGATCAAAGGTAATTTTAGTGTAGAAAAAAGTAAAAACTACCACCATGCCAAAATAAAGAATTCCATAGTAAAGTTGGTTTCTCAAGAAAAGATCTACCGCCTGAGCTATGGTTTGTAATTTTTCAAGCTTTAAAGAGACTATAAAATTAGCTATCATTCCAGGGAAAAGCATCACCGACATAGCAAAAATTATAGGAATAACTCCTGCTTGATTAACTCTGAGGGGAAGGTAAGTGTTGCTTCCTCCTAAAACCCGATTGCCTCGAATTCTTCTAGCATAAGAGACGGGAATATTGCGTTGTCCTTCGGTAATAAAAATAATGGCATAAATGACTGCAAAAGTGGCCACTGCAAAACCGGCATAAGTTAAAAGCTTGGTTTCATCCCAAGTAGCAATAGATTGTTTAACTGCCAAAGGAATACTAGCAACAATTCCACCAAAAATTATTAAAGAAACACCATTCCCAATTCCTTTTTCGGTAATAAATTCTCCAATCCACATTAAGGCGATAGTCCCAGCCGTTACTATTAAAAGAGTGGTTGCTGTTTGCATTGGGCTTAAATCTCCAATAACATTTTGGCTTTTCAAAAGCGAAATCATACCTATTCCCTGCATAATTGACAAAGGAACCGCCAAGTAACGCGTAATTTGATTAAACTTTTGCCGACCAGCTTCTCCTTCTTCACGATACCATTTCTCTACTTGAGGGATCACCATGGTCATAAGTTGCATGATGATAGAAGCTGTAATATACGGTCCAACTCCCAACATAACAATAGAGAAATTGGCCATTCCTCCACCAGAGAAAACATTCAACATTCCAAAAAGTTGGTTGCTGGAAAAAAAGTCTTTTACTCTCTCAATATCAATTCCTGGCACTGGTATTGAAGCCATCAAACGAAAAACTACCAACATCCCAAAAACCATTAGGATTTTATTGCGTAGTTCTTTAATTTTAAAAACTTGAATTAGTTTTTCCATCTATCTAAAGGTAAATTAACTGAAAATACTCCTAGATTCATTGTATTACTATATAGCAATACTCCTTTTTACAAAAAATTTCAAGAAATATCAAATATTTATCATTGTTGCCCGGGCAGGATTCGAACCTGCGAATAATGGCTTCAAAGGCCATTGCCTTACCACTTGGCGACCGGGCATTGTTAAATTTATAGGTACTGTTGTAAATATTGCATTAAAATAAATAGAGATAAACCTTGCCTCGCCGAGT
>JAYEHH010000026.1:10631-17166 GCA_034716235.1 Patescibacteria group bacterium
CGAACCTGCGAATAATGGCTTCAAAGGCCATTGCCTTACCACTTGGCGACCGGGCATTGTTAAATTTATAGGTACTGTTGTAAATATTGCATTAAAATAAATAGAGATAAACCTTGCCTCGCCGAGTCTAGGCGGGCCTCTGGCTGGCGATTCCTTTTCCTCTTGCCAAATCAGTTTCTCCTAAATTTGCTCGGGACCCCCGCTGGAGTTTATCCCGTACTTGATACGGGGCGGGGGTGACAAGTCACTTTACAAACTTTTTACTCTATACTAACCCCTACACCATCTCTCCTCCGAATTCATTAAGCAACTCTTGAGCAACCGCTTTGCCCTCTTTTTTCTCTTGCTTCCTAAACTCTGGTGGAATTTCATCTTTTAAGAGATAACAAAAAGAGCAATCTAAATCAAGTATTTCTTTAGCAACTTTAACAATAAGTTTTTTATTTTCTATCTCCATCAATTTTGCCTTATAGAAATCGTACCGAACTTCTATGAGAATTTCTCCAGTTTCGTCAATACCAACTGGCTGACAATTTTGAATAATTCCCCAAAGTGAATAGTTGTAAGTTTTTAATCCCTTAACTATTTTAGGCCAGGCTTTATTAATTTCAGTTAAATCAAAAGTTTCTTTTTTCTTAAATTTTTTAGAGACTTTTTTATCCTTAAAACTCTTCTCAGAATTTTTTGGAATATCTTTTGCAACTTTTTTAACACTGGGTTTGTCTTTTACCAATTTTACTGCTTTTTCTATTACTTTCCCCACTGCTCTTTTCACCATTTTCTTTGCTACTCTTTTCTTCGCCACCTTCGCTGAGCTTTCAACTACTTTCTTTTCTAGGACTTTGCTAATTTTATTACTCTTTCCGTTGTCTCCACCATTCTTATTTTTATTCTCAATCTTGCTTTTAGAACTAGAAGTATTATCTATATTATCTGCACCTATAATCTTTACTAAAGCCAATTCTAATGGAAGATGAGGCAAGGGAGAATCATCGACTAAATTTTTAGCCATAATTAACTCCGCAATCATTTTCCCTATAAAATTTAGTTCTAATTCTTCGGTTAGCTCAACTAATTTCCCAAAATTTTCTTTCGTTAGCTTATCAATCAATAATTTTTTATGTTCTACGGGATTTATTTTAAGAATTAGAATATCCCTTGAATAATTAATTAAATTCTCCAGATAATTTTTAATATCATACCCACCATAAGCCAACTCCGTAATAATTTGAAAACCTTTTCTAGCGTCTTTATCGGCCATGGCCTGAATTAAACTATGAAATTTTTCAGCATTGGGAGTTCCCAAAATATCTCTCACCTCTTTAGAAGTAATTCTTTTGTCTTGATCAAGATTAATAATTTGATCAAATAAACTTTCTGCATCTCTCATTCCGCCCTCAGAAGCAGTAGCTATTTGCATTAAGGCTTGCCGGCTTACTTTAATTTTCTCTTTTTGAGCAATTATAGATAATTTATCTACGATTTGTCTGTTGGTAATTCTTTTAAAATCAAAGTGTTGACAACGAGAAATAATCGTTGGAGGAATTTTATGAATTTCAGTAGTCGCTAAAATAAAAATAACAAAGTTTGGTGGCTCTTCTAAAGATTTTAATAAAGCATTAAATGCCCCCTTAGAAAGCATGTGGGCTTCATCAATAATATAAACTTTATACTTCAAAGCAGAGGGAGAAGTATTAATATTTTCCTTTAATTCTCTAACATCATCCACCCCCATGTGGGAAGCGGCGTCTATTTCCACTATATCCAAATTTTGATTAGTGACTACTAACTGACAACTCTTACATTTTCCGCAAGGCTCTCCCTTTTTAGGCTTTTCACAATTAACCGCTTTAGCAAAAATTCTAGCTAAAGTTGTCTTACCAGTACCTTTAGGACCAGCGAATAAATAAGCATGAGAAATTTTATTTAATTCAACCGAGTTTTTTAAAACTGCCACTGTATAATCTTGGCCTAAAACGGTTGAGAATTCTTGAGGACGATATTTATTATAAAGAGAAGACATAATTTTAATACTAAATAAAAAATTGCATCTCTAGTCAATGCAATTTTAGCAGAAGAGAACAATAACAGCCAATTATTATTTTTTAAATACCCAAAATTTATAACCAACAAAATTCCAAATCAAGGAAATCCCCGTAGCCATCGCTTTGGCGAACAATACCCATAAGCTTTGAATTTTCTCTTGAGAGAAACGATTGCTTAAAATACCCAACCCTAAAAATGGAGAAACAAAATTGCTAACCAAATAAACTACTCCGGCATTAATTAATAATCCTCCAATACTTATTGCCATAAATTGAGCAAAGCTTTTAGCTTCTTCTTTCTGGCTACGAGATTTCTTTTGACTAAATGTCCAATACTTATTCATGAAAAAACTATTGACCGTAGCAACACTAAAAGAAACAGCAGGGAAAATTAAGGTATAAATTCCCTGATTCTCGCCAGTAATAACCATAAGTAAATAAAGAACTCCAAAATCAATACCAGTATTTAGTCCCCCTGTTACTAAAAATTTACCGAATTGACCCAATAATAGTTTATTTAAGATATTTTTTTTCATAAATCAAATACGAAATAAATCAAGTATTAGCTTTTAAAAAATTCTTCTGGAGTGTCAGGGAAGTCCTCCCTTACCACTTTCTCTTGAGATTCTTCTCCAGTAAGAAAATCCTCTCTAGGATCTGCCTTACCTACACTGTCAACTCTTATTGGTATTTTTTCTCCTGTTTCTACTGAATTGAGTGGAGATATTAAAGAATCTTTATCCTCATTTTTATTCTTATCATTTTTCTTCTTACTATCTTTTGCCATTTTCTTGGTACTCTTTTCAATCTTTTCTGTTTCTTTCTCTAGTTCGGAAAGCTTAGGAGTCCATTCTTCAACGACTTTTTCTGCTTTAGTAGATTTTGTAGAAGTTTCTTCTTCCGACTCTTGTTTTTCCCCTAAAATATTATTCATAAAAGGGTCTCGTTCTTGATCTTCAGAAGTATCAGTCTCTACTTTTCTAGCATCAGAATCTTTTTTAATAACATTTTCAATCGCACTCCAAACAGGCTCACCATTCCGAGGAATAATAATAGCCACTTCATCTCCCGGTTGAGCTCTATAATAAGTTACTGAAGCCAATAACACCTTATAGGTTCCTCCTTCTGCTTGAACAATATAATTGCCCGATTCATCCTCTCTAATAGTCCCTACTAGATGCTTACGTTCTACGGGGCCAATTTGCTTATAAACAAAGTTACCTTCATCTGTCATAGTTAATTTAAGCATATCTCCTTCCACCAATTTAGACTTACTGGCATAATTAGCCGGCACTGGATACTGTTTACCATCATTACTAATCATTATTTGTCCATCAAAAACTCCTTCTACTATCTGTCCATTAGGACTGGTTCCATAAGTTTTTTTCTGGACACTTTCGGGCTTACCCTTACCCTCAAGACGAACTAACATAGCTTTTGCTGAATATAAACTTTTTTCTGCTTCTTCAACAATGTCTTTCAAAGACTCAATTTTCTCTTGATCCTTTTTGGTTAATTTTTTGGAGATGTTTTTTTCTCCTTTTGTAGTTACCATTTTTATTTTAATTCACTGACTTAAAGAAAGCCGTTTTCTAATTCATTTTAAAAACAAAACTTTTTTATGATTTCTGTTTTTTCGGCTTTTAAAATTCTAATTTAAATATAGTATAAATTTAAATTCTTGGCAAATGGTTGTATCCTTTTGTCAAAATATATTGAAATTCTTTTTAGATTAATGGACCATACTCATATTATTTAGTACCCAATTTTCCATACTCCTTTTTCTCTAAAAGCAGGAATGGTTTGTCTCTTAGATTTATTTAAAAGTATTTTTAATGAATCCTTAGATTTTTTTGGATAATCAGCTTTTGAATAATCAGCTAGTGTCATAATTTGTTTCCCTTTTAGATATGCCAATCTCTTATGAAAAGACTCCAGCAAGGCCAGTTGGATAACTTTATTTATAATAGCCATTTTTTTCTTATTACTATTCCTGTATTCTCCGAATGAGCTGTAATATATTTGCTTTTCTTTATCCCTAATAATAATTGGTGGAAACCCTAATTGCATTAATTGAAAATTCAAAAGCACCCGTCCAATTCTTCCATTACCGTCACAAAAAGGATGGATATTTTCAAATTCTAAATGAAACTTAGAAATTTTTTCCAAAAAATAATCTTTGCTATTGCTTGAATATTCCAACAAAAGCGTATTTAACATAGTCTCAATGTGTCCGGGGGCTGGTGCAATATACGTGCTCACCCTGACATATTCGTGTTGTTCGCGAAATCTACCAGCAATGCCGTTATTAATGTTTGTAATTAATATTTTGTGAAGCAATAGGATAAAATCCCTGTCTATTTCTTTAGTTTTTGTTTTCTTTTTTAAATATGCAGATACACGTGCTAAATTTTTTGCCTCAAAAATTTCTCGCACAGAAACATTATGTGACATTTCCATTTCCATCAATATTTTTTCAGTATCTGCCATAGTTAGAGTTGAGTTTTCAATAGCATTTGAGTTATAGACTGATTCTGGAAGCTCCGCTTCAAAAATAATATCCAAGAGAGATTGTTTTTCTTTCCTTAGACGATCATATTCTTTTTTAAGCTCATATAGTTTATTTTTTGATTTTTCAGTTACTGGCATGTCTTTAATCTTACGTGAATTATTATTAAAATTGTAGCATATTCACGTTTTCTAGTCAATATACCGTGAATTTTACCAACATCTTATACAGATTCACGGTGTTTTAGCTAAGATCAAAAATGAAAAAGTATAATTCAATATATGGAAAACTAAAATTAAAATGTTCTATTCCCTCCCCTCCTATTAAAAAAAATATATTGTTAAGAATCAATTACTTTAATAGTTAATTAAAATTCTTTCAACCTTACTCCTTGCCCATTTAAAAATCAATGCTATACTCATTTGTTAACTCCGATTGCCTTTAATGCTTTTCAACTTTTTAACGAATTAAAAAAATATCGGAAAATTAAACTTTTTTATTTTATAATCAAAAATGGATTTCCCTTTCTTCGCTTCCCCCAATTTCACCTCTGGCCGAAAAAAAGAGATTAAAGCTATTATTATCCACCGAACTTTTGGCAGTTTAGAAAAAACGGTTCAGCGTTGCTTTGATCCGGGATTTTGGGAATCTTTTCACTTCTTAGTTTCTCGGCAAGGAAAAATAATTCAACTGGTAAAGTGCCAAGATACTGCCTGGCATTGTGGCTGGATCTCTAACCCTAAAGCTCCTAATTTTTTAAAACCTAATCCAAACTTTTGCTCTATCGGAATTGCTTGTGAAGATTATCGGGGCAAAAAATCAATGGCTGATGATGAAAATTTTTGGACAGGAGACCAAGAGAATGCCCTTGCAGAACTTATTGAATACTTAAGAAAAAATCTTAATATCCCAGCTGATTCTTACCATATTCTAGGACACTCCAAGATAGATCCTCAAAGAAGCCCTCAAGATCCCGGTCCCTTTCTTAATTGGAAAAAAATCTTGCCAGCGGATTCTCATTTTCCTCAAAAAAAGAAAAGTCAAGACAGCTTACAACAACTAACCAACTCTTACTTATTAGAAGGGATGATTGAAAAACTTTTTTATGGAATTTTAAACAGAGAACCCAATACTTCCGAACTTGATTATTATAGACATTCTGGCTTAGATATTGCTCAAATATCTGGCCAATTAGCAAGAACAGAAGAATTTAAGAAAAAACTTTTGAATCAATATTAATCCAGTAGCCAAAAAATAGTCACCAAACATAGAACCACGTTTCTAATCCTAATTGTTTTTATTATTTTTCTTTAGAATAATTGATTTCATTTTTTACCATACGAATATCATGAGATTGTCCTTCCTTGAATCCGCATCGCCAATGATTTTATTTTTAAAATTTAGGACTAAATTAAAACTTTATAATCTCTGCAATCCCTTTACTTGTATCGTAAATTCCTAAAGTAGGAGTTATCGCTACTGGTGGATTAATATTATAAAATCCAGCGATAGATCCTGGATTGACCACTAAAGTATTTTCCATCTTATCAATTTTAGCTCGATGAGTGTGCCCGCAACAAACTAAATCGTATTTTTCAGAATGAATTAATTTTAAAAGTAAGCTTTCATTGTCTCCATGAGTAATAACAATTTTCCTATCATCAATTTCCGTTTCTAAAAAAGAATCCTGAAGTTCAATATCCGGAATTAACGATTTCAACTCACGTTCTAACTTATATTGGTAAACTTCCATCTCCGTATCACAATTTCCCAACACACCTTTCAGGGGAATCTTCAATTTTTTTAAAATTTCTAAAGTGGTTGGATTTGTCCAATCACCACAATGAATTACTAACCCTGCTTTCACGGAGTGTAAATAACTAATTGCTCTTTCAAAGTTTTCCAATTGATTATGGGAATCTGAGATAATACCTATTTTCATAGAAGTTGCAGAGAGTTAAAAGTTTATAAAGTTATAAAG
>JAYEHH010000026.1:17266-36070 GCA_034716235.1 Patescibacteria group bacterium
ACCCTGCTTTCACGGAGTGTAAATAACTAATTGCTCTTTCAAAGTTTTCCAATTGATTATGGGAATCTGAGATAATACCTATTTTCATAGAAGTTGCAGAGAGTTAAAAGTTTATAAAGTTATAAAGAGAGTTATAAAGTTATAAAGTTATAAAGTAACAAGGGATTCTGAGTTATGAGTTATTCCGTCTTTACAAACTTTACAAACTTTATGAACTTTATGGACTTTATGGACTTTACAAACTTTCCAACTTTATGAACTTTACAAACTTTCTACTTTAAGAACTCTATAGGTTTCTCTAGCACATTTTTCCCAAGAGAATTTGTTAGTTTGTTCTAACCCCCCACTAATCATCTTTTGTTTTAATTCCTTATTGCCTAAAACTTTCCTTAGTGTTTCTGCTAGCTCTTGATAGTTCTCCGCCTTAAAATATTGAGGGGCTTCGCCTCCTACCTCTGGAAGACTGGAATTATCAGCACAAATTACTGGGACTCCTGAAGCCATAGCTTCCAGAACCGGGATCCCGAAACCCTCGTAAAGACTAGGGAAAACAAAAACCTCGGCTCCACCCATTAAATATGGTAGGTCTTTGGTTCTGTAATGACCAGTAAAAATAATATCCCCAAAATTAGCAGAAGCTTTAACTCGCCGATAAATATCCTTACATAACCAAGCCTTAGGACCTGCCAAAACAAGTTTCAGATTATTATAATCTTCTATCTTTTTTAATTTCTCAAAAGCTTTGATGAGAACTTCTAAATTCTTTCGAGGCTGAAGAGCTCCAGCATATAAAATATAGTCTCCCTTAATCCAATATTTCTTTTTAATATTGCCAATTTCTTTATCATCTCGAGCATTGCCTAAGTTAAAAATCTTATCATTATAGCCATGATAAATAACGGTAATTTTCTCAGGAGGAAGACCGTACTCTTTAATAATGTCCTGCTTCGTATTTTGAGAAACGGCAATAACTTTATCGGCTCTTTTCAAGGCCAGCTTGGTGAAAATAGCTAAAAATAATCTATCTTTCAGGGGGAAATGGTTTTTAAAAAACCGAAAAGCTAAATCATGGATGGTAACAACCACTCTTGTTTTCCTCTTAATCAGAAAAGGAACCGTTTGCAATGGCATCCATAAGACATCCGGCTGATCTCTCCTTATCTCAAAAGGAAATTTACTTTGTGTCCAAAAAAAAGGAGCTTTAGATTTCTTCAAAAAATAATTAGCATATCTTCTAAAATTTAACTCCTTATTCAATCGTCCCTTTAGATAAATAAAAAAAGAATCGGCTTTTTCGATTTTACCTAAATAATTTAAGATATTTTTAATATAAACCCTAGTGCCGTCAACTCTGCGATCACATAAGTCGGCAGCATCAATAGCAATTTTCATATTCTTACAATAAATTTAATCGGCATTTTACCAATCTAATATTGGTCGAACTTACAAATTATGGAATACTTTTTAATAATTTTTCTTTTTGAGTGGCACTTTCTAACCACTTGCTAAAATCCTCTCCAATATCTGGATGTCTTTTACCATAATCAACAATGGCCTTTAAATATTCCAATTTATTACCACAATCATAACGGTCACCTTCAATTCTGCAAGCATAAACTGGTTTAGTTTTCTTAAGATTGTTAAAAGCGTCTGAAATCCATAGTTCGCCACCAATGCCCATCTCTGTTTTTTCTAAAGCGTCAAAAATATCAGGAGTTAAAATATATCTGCCCGGATTGGCATAATTAGAAGGAGCTTCTGAGAGTTTTGGCTTTTCTACAATGGCCGCTATTTCAAAAATCTTTTGAGGATCTTTCTCAATATGAACTGGCTCCACCACTCCACATTTTTCAATTTGATCAGGTGGAACTTCAATCACCCCCACCACTTCTTCTACTATTTCATTCTTCTCATATTCGGTAATCATTTGTTTCATAGCCGGAATTGGAGAAAAAATCACATCATCGGCGTTACAGAAAATAAAAGGCTCGTCTTTAATAATTTTTCGAGCACCTAAGAGAGCGTGCCCATTCCCTAACTGTCTATCTTGTCTAATATAGATAATGTTTATTTTCTCTCTCAAGTTTTCAAAACTTCTTATTTCATTGAAAAGCCCCCTCTTCACCAGAACATCTTCTAACTCTGGCATGGAATCAAAATGGTCCTCAATGGCTCGTTTATTTCTACCGGTTATAAAAATAATTTCTTCTATTCCTGATTCAACACATTCTTCAATTATGTATTGCACAACAGGTTTATCTACGATGGGCAACATCTCTTTTGGTTGAGCTCTGGTCGCCGGCAAAAATCTAGTTCCAAATCCAGCTACTGGCAACACTGCTTTTTTTATTTTACCAAGTTTTTTCCCCATTAAATCTTTTTTAAAGAGATTTAGCTAACAATTTAAAAGTATTTTTATTTAATCAGCCAAAAAATTAATATCGCTAATCCTAGTCTATAAAAAACAAAAATTAAATAACTTTGGGAAGTTAAGTATTTTAACATATATTTTATAGCAAGGAAACCAATCACAAAAGAAGTTAGAATTCCAGACATTATTGCCAAAATATTAATGTCCGTGGCAAAAAGAGCGGGAACTTTAATCAAGGATGCCCCAGCAATGATCGGGATTGAGAGTGCAAAAGAAAAAATAGCTGCTTCTTTTCTACCTAGCCCAAGAAATAATCCACTGGTTATCGTTACTCCTGAGCGAGAAGTCCCTGGAATAAATGCCAGGGCTTGAGTTACTCCAATAATTAAAGCCTTAGGGATAGAAAGCTCTTGAAAAGATAGTTTCTTTTTTACGGCTAGATTCTTTTTATTTAATTTTTCTTTTCGTAAACAATATCTGTCAGCCATTAAGAGAAGCAGTCCATAAAATAAAAGAGTGGTAGCTACTACTTTTGGATTTCTAAAAATGTCAACAATTTCAGCTAAAAAATAGCCAACTAAAGCCCCTGGAATAGTGGCTATTACAATCAAGGTAACAAGTTTCATCTCTTTAACTTGCTTACCAACCTTCCAACTCTTAGAAGAACGATAACTTTCCAAGATTCTTTTTGCCCCTTGAATAATTTCTCGGCGAAAGAAAAAAAGTACCGCCAATAAAGTCCCCCAATGGAGCGCTACATCAAAGGCAAGCTCTTGGGAATGACTTAAATTCTCTAATCTAGAACTTAAAAATTGATGGGCTAAAACTAGATGCCCAGAAGAAGAAATGGGTAAAAATTCTCCTAGCCCTTGAATAATCCCTAGAATAATTGCAGCAATAATTTCAAACATGGGCAGATAAGTTTATAAAGTTATACAGAAAGTTATAAAATTAAAAGTTCATAAAGTAAAAAGAAACTATGAGCTATCCCGTCTTTGCCTGTCTACCGTGAGGTAGGCGCGGGGGTGACAATGAAAGAAAGACACGGGGGTGACAAATCACCTTACGAACTTTACGAACTTTATGAACTTTATGAACTTTTTACTGATGGTTACTTCATTAACTTTTTACTGAAATACCTTTCTAATCCTTCAATTTTTACTCTTTCTTGTTGCATAGTATCTCGATCTCTTACCGTTACTGTTCCATCTTCTAAGCTGTCAAAATCAACCGTCACGCAATAAGGTGTTCCAATTTCATCTTGTCGGCGATAGCGTTTTCCAATATTACCGTGATCGTCAAATTCACATAAATATTTAATCTTGAGCTCGCTGTAAATTTCTTTTGCCTTCTTAACCAACTCTGCTTTATTTTTAAGCAATGGAAAAACGGCTACTTTCACTGGAGCTATTTGATTTGATAATTTTAAAACTGTTCTAGTATCATCACCAACCGATTCTTCTTGATAGGCTTCCACCAATAAAGCTAATACTATTCTACCTACTCCAGCTGAAGACTCAATAACATGAGGCATATATTTCTGACCAGTTTTAGGGTCAGTACAATGTAAATCCTGTCCAGAAAATTTACTATGCTGGCTTAAGTCATAATCTCCTCTAGCATGTACCCCCTCCATCTCATCAAAACCAAAAGGATATTTATATTCTATGTCGTAGGCCTCCTTAGCATAAAAAACTAAATTTTCATGTCGATACCAACGTAAATTTTTCTCTTGAATCCCTAGTTTTAAATAAAATTCCCAACGAAGCTTTTTCAACTTCTCGTATTCTTTTAATTCTTGATCGGGGTGAACAAAATATTGCATTTCCATTTGTTCAAATTCTCGAGTTCTAAAAATAAACTGACGAGCAGTTATCTCATTCCGAAAAGCCTTACCTATCTGGGCAATACCAAAAGGAATCTTAGTTCTGGTTGAATCTAAAACATTTTTATAATTTACATAAATCCCTTGGCAGGTTTCTCCTCGAAGGAAAACTGGTTTCTCAGCTAACTCGCCAGTAAAATTTCCCAAATTAGATTCAACCAATAAATTAAATTTTTTAATTTTAGTAAATTCAGTAGAGCCACAATGAGGACATGTTATTTTTACCTTATTTTTATCAAACAAGGTATTAATTTCCTGCTCTGACATTTTTTCATCGGCCTTAACTCCAATTTCTGCCAACAGATGATCAGCTCTAAGCCTAAGATTACATTTTTTACATTCAACTAAAGGATCCGAGAAATTGGTTACATGCCCACTAGCTTCCCAAACCTTAGGATGCATAAAGATAGCAGCATCTAGCCCTACGACATCTTCTCTTAACTGAACCATAGTTTTCCACCACTGAGCTTTGACCGCATTAGCCAACTCAACCCCATAAGGACCATAATCGTAAATCGCTGCCAATCCTCCATAAATTTCTGAAGAAGGAAAAATAAATCCTCGACGCTTACACAGAGAAACAATTTTCGCCAAGGTGGTTACCTTTTCTGTTTTATCCATGACTTTTATGGTTTTTATTACAAAAAATTTAAAAACTAGCCTCAGATGCCTAGTAGAATGAAAAAGATTATTTAAATTGTAGAAAAAGTTACTGCTCGTGTCAAACTGCATGAGACAAGACAAAGAATTAAATGGTTTAATTACTTTTATCCCAACGGATTATAAACAACGCTTGCTAATCTAACATCTAACAGTCAAAGATATTAATTTTGATAAAAAATTAGAACCTTCTTTGGTGTCGTGTTCTATGATTTAAAAAAAGGACAACGGTGTCATAATTAGATGATTTGACATATAGGTAAAATAATTAGGCGGACTTTAAATTTTTTTTGGATTTTTATTTTTGGTGTTTGGCTGAACTTTTAAGGGAAATGGTTTTTAAATCTGTTCAATTTGTTATAATCTAAAAAACGACTAATCTTATAATTATAAATAAAAAATGAAATCGCCTATTCGCTGGCACAATCAAAGCATTTCCGATGTGGAAGCGGTGGTTGAAAGTAATCTTAAAATGGGTCTGACTAAAAAAGATGTTAGAAAAAGGTTAAAAAAATTTGGACGGAATAGAATTACCAAACAAAAATTTTCTTCTCGGTTTAGAATCCTTTTCCGCCAATTTGCAAGTCCTTTGGTCATCATTTTATTGATTGCGGGAGCCGTTACTTTTTATTTGGACAAAAAAACCGACACTTTGGTAATTTTAATAGCGGTTATTATTAATGCCAGTTTTGGTTTTTGGGAAGAGAATAAAGTCTCCCAAATTTTTGAAAAATTAAGTAAAAGGTTGAAAACCAAGGCTTTTGTTATCAGAAGTGGCCGCCAAAAGAAAATTTTAGCTGAGAAAGTGGTTTGGGGAGATGTTATTTTTTTCAAAACGGGAGATAAGATACCGGCAGATGCCCGCTTGATTGAAACCAAAAATTTAAGAGTTGACCAGTCAATTATAACCGGTGAGTGGTTGCCGGTTGGGAAAACGACTAAAACTCTTGGCAAGGGTGTTTCTCTGGCAGAAAGGGATAATATGGTTTATTCTGGCACGCTGGTTGAAGCCGGAGAAGGCAAGGCCTTGGTTACCAGAACCGGAGATAATACCGAAACCGGTAAAGTCGCCTCTTTTTTGGAAAAAACTGTGAAAGAAAAAACTCCGCTTCAAAAAAAGCTAGATTCTTCGGGGAAATTTATCACTTTTTCCATTGTTGGGGTTTGCCTGCTTTTATTTGTGATTGGGATTTTAAGGAATGAAAGCCCTCTACAAATGTTTGAAGTTTCCATTGCCGTGGCGGTGGGAGGAATTCCGGAAGCTTTACCTGTAGTGGTTACAGTAGCTATGGCTATTGGGATGGAAAGGCTATTAAAAAAGAAGGGGCTGATTCGTCGCCTTAGTTCCGTTGAAACTCTGGGTTCCACTTCTGTAATTTGTTTTGATAAGACCAAGACTTTGACTCAAGGCAAAATGGTTTTGGAGCAATTGGAAACAAAGGATGAAGCGAAACTTTTAAAAATTGCCTCTCTTTGCAACGAAGCTTTTATTGAAAATCCTCAAGCGGATTATCCGGATTGGCGAATTAACGGATCGCCTACTGACAAAGCCATGCTTGTCGGTGCCTTGAAAAAAGGATTTTCTAAACCGGAAATTCAGCAAAAATCCAAAGAAATATTTAAGTTGCGTTTTAGCTCGGAGCGTAAATATCAAGCTTCAGTTATAAAAGAAGGTAAAGAATATTTTATCTATCTTACTGGGGCTGCGGAAAAAATCTTGAATTTTTCCCACCGACAATCAGACTGGAATAAAAAATTTAAAAAGATGGCTAGGCAAGGGCTAAGGGTAGTGGCTGCCGGTTATAAAAAAATCGATTTCCCTATTGAAGACCTCTCTCAGCTTGAGAGAAACTTAAAAGATCTAGAATTTGTCGGCTTGATGGCTTTCAATGATCCCTTAAGAAAAGGAATTAAAGAAACTATTCGGATTGCCAAAGGAGCGGGTATTAACCCAGTTATAATTACCGGAGACCATCAGGATACAACTAAAACCATTTTAAAGAAGATTGGCATGCAGGTTAAAAGATCTCAAATATTAACGGGAAGCCAATTGGATAAATTGGACGATGAAAAATTGGCTAAGGTTATTTCTCGTATTAAAATATACGCCAGAGCTGAGCCACGACATAAAATCAGAATAATCAGCGCTTGGCAGAAGAAAGGCAAAACAGTTGCCATGGTGGGAGATGGAGTTAACGATGCTCCGGCTATTAAAAAAGCCGACATCGGCTTGGCTCATGATTCGGGAACTGAAATTGCCAAGGAAGCCGCCGACATGGTCCTGCTCAATGACAGCTTTAATGCCATTGTAAAAGCGGTAGAAGAAGGCAGGATAATTTTAGACAATCTTAGAAAGTCGGTTTCTTACATGCTGGCTGACACTTTAACTTCAATCATTGTAGTTGGAGGTTCGAAAATAGTTTTTGGCTGGCCATTGCCTATTTTGCCAGCCCAGCTTTTGTGGAACAATATTGTGGAGGATACTTTTCCCGCTTTAGCTTACGCCTTTGAGCCGAAGGAAAAAGGAATTATGAAGCGTAAACCTTTATCTCCCAAGTCTTCCTTTTTTACCAAGGAAATGAAAATTCTAATTCTGTTTACCGGCTTAATTGATGAGTTTTTAATTCTTTATTTTTTCTGGTTTGTCTGGACTAAATTAGGCTATGATCTAGAGCATGCCCGGACTCTTGTTTTTGGAGCCATTTGTTTGGATACGGCTTTTGTGGCTTATTCTTATAAAAACCTTAAAAAAAATGTTTGGAAGATTAATCTTTTTTCCAATAGATGGCTAAACTTCTCAGTTTTTTTAGTCGGAGCTTCCTTTCTGGCAGCTATTTATTCTCCCTTTCTGCAAAAAATACTTAAAACGACCCCCTTGAACCTTCTTGATTGGGGAATGATTGTTCTAATTTGTATTGCCAGCGTTTTCTTTATTGAAATGACTAAGTGGATTTTTATTCGTAGCCGTGTTTTTAAAGAATAAACGGAATTCTCATAGCTCATTTTGTACCCAAGACTTTCTATTAAGATTAAATTATTTATTAAACGATAAGATAGATGGCTATTGTCCTTTGGGTGATAATATGCCACATTTAAAAGAGCAGATGGGTGAATTAATTTGCCTAAAATATTTAGCAAGTAACAAAACTTTTAATTCTGTGCTATATTTATTTTGTGTTATACTCTAAAAAAGAAAAAGTATTTAAAAGATTTATAGGAATTTAAAAGATTTTTTAGTTTTTAATTATTTTGAATGAAATTAATTACTTTCTCTGGTCTAGATGGCAGTGGTAAAACTACTCAAATTAAATTCTTCACTAATTATCTTAAATCGCAAGGACTAGAATTTAAAAAAATTCATACTACTCAAAATTCTATTGCCAATAAATTTAGACTATCTAAAAAATCTGAGGAGGAATTAAAGCCCGTTACTAGGGCAGGAATGTTGGGAATTTTCCTGAGAAAAATGGTTCTACTTTTAGACATTTTATTGTTTCGACTCTTTTTAGCTATGAACAGAAAGAAGCTTGATGTAATGATTTGCGATCGTTATTTTTATGATTATCTGATAAATATTTATTATCTGGAAAAGAAAAGCCGTCCTCAAGTTTCTTCTCTAGTAAAAAAAATAATGCCTCAGCCAGACCTAGCCATTTATTTAAGGACTCTTCCCAAGATTGTCTTTAAGCGTAAGCCGGAACAGGCTCTTTCTTACCTTAGGAAAAAGAGTCAGTTGTTTGAAGTTCTCAAAAAAGACTTCCAATTAATAGAAATAATTCCTCAAAAGGATAAACGAGATACCGCCGAGAATATCGTTGAGCTTTATAACGAAACTTTTTCACCTTCCAAAGAGGATTCATCGGTAGAATAAGCCCTTAATTTTCTAGTTAAATTAATGTCTAAATTAGCTCGCTCATTTCTTATCATAAATTTGTCCGAGATTATTTTTGTTTTGTCTGGTTATTTTATCCATGCTTACTTGGGAAGATTATTTAATCCAGCCGATTACGGACGCTATGGCTTGATTGTAGCCTTGGCAACAATGACTATTGTATTTATCGGAGATGGAATCCCGAAAGCTCTCTCTAAATATATTTCTCAGTATCCAGAAAAAGAAAAAATCATTAAAAGAAAAGCGGCCATTATTCAGCTGGTTCTTATTACTGGAGTTTCTATTGCTTACTACCTATGTGCTCCATTGCTAGCCAGTTTTTTTAAAGATGAGAGTTTGATTGAACTAATTAGGCTTTCTACTTTTATCATCCCTGCTTTTGCCGTAGCCAGTTTTTATAACAATTATTTCAATGGCTTGCGAATGTTTGGTATGCAAGCGATACAGCGCAGTATCCGAGCAGCCACTAAAATAGTTGCTATCCTTTCTTTGACTTATTTCTATGGAATTAAGGGAGCAATTATGGGTTACATCGCTGCTCCGGCCATAGTCGCTATTTTTTCATTCTTTGCTGATAGCCACCGTAAAAAACCCATTCAGGGCAATTTCCCTTCTAAGAAAATTATCCACTTTGGACTAGGAATAGTGGGCTTTATGATTGCCTATAATTTGGTCATTAACATTGATCTTTTTCTCGTTAAGAGAATTATTGAAAGTGACTATTGGGTAGGAATTTATAACGCCGTAATTACCGTTGGACGCATTCCTTTTTACTTCTTCTCTACTTTGGCCTTTATCCTGCTACCGACAATCTCTAATATGTTAGAGAAACAGTCTTCCGAAGAGGCTCGTCAACTCATCAAAAAATCAATGCGTTATTTATTAATGCTTATTATCCCTGCAGTAGCAACTATAATAATTTATTCCAAAGAAATTATTACTCTTCTCTATTCTGATCGTTATATCTCCGGTGATTTTGCCTTAAAAGTTTTTGTAGCTGGCATAGGAGCTTTGACCATCTTTTATATTTGCGCCTTTATTCTTAATGGATCAGGGAAAGTTAAAGCTTCAGCCTACTTAGCTTGGGCAGGATTAGCTTTGAATGTATTTTTGAATTATTTATTTATCCCCCAGTTAGGAATTTTAGGTTCTGCCCTCGCTACCGCTATTACTTCTTTCTTGCTAATGATAGTTGCTTTAATCTTGGTAAGAAAAATCTTTGGAAATGTTCTAAATATTTTATCCTTAGCTAGATTTCTTTTGGCTACTTTAATTGCCTCTGGCATTTTCTATTTCCTGCCCAAATCAACCCTTTTAATGTTCCCAGGAGGAATTGCTTTTTTTATTATTTACTTCTTGGTCCTGTCTGTTACTAGAGAAATGAACGGAGAAGACCAGCAAAGGTTAAAAGAGATTTTTTCTAAAAGATTATAGGATTAAGTTATAAAGTTTATAAAGTTCATAAAGCGGAAAGTTCTTAAAGTTCTTAAAGCATTATTCATTTTAGAATATCTTATCCTACGGTCATTCCTGTCCTACATTCCAGCATCCGCGGGACAGGTCCGACAGGATAAACTCCAACTCACCTTTTTCCCTGTCATTCATCGGTTTTTCTCTCTTCCGCTTCTTTTCTCTCTTCCATTAAAATTTTTCTAGCATTTAAATCCTCGCTCCCATTTTTTTGTTTTGTCTCATCTTTATTGGTATCAAAACTCTTATTCTTGGTCTTATTTTCAGTTTCATGGTTAACTTCGTGATTAGAATGAGTGTTTTTTTTATTAACTAATTTAGACTTTAAAGCACTCCAAGTTTCTTTAAGCCCTTCAGCTTTAATGCCTCCGGATAAAGTTAAATAGATAATCTCCACCACCCCAAGAGTATTTACCAAAATAAATAGAATGAACCAACCCACCTGCCCCTTTCGAGCACTTCTCCAAAGAGCCATCGCTTTCCAAGGGATGGCCCAAAGAGATAAAATGACCAGTAGCCAAACAAGCTTTTGCAAATCTGCTAAAGAAAAATTTTCCATAGTTAATAATTCCACTAAAAATTTATTTGAATATAAACAGTATAACAAAAAAATTAAATTAAAGAAAATACCGGTTTTAATTTAAAAAACAGTAAAGACGCAAAATTTTGCGTCTTTACTGTTTTTAGATGTTGAAATAATACCTTACTCAATTATTGCCAGAACATCATCCCCTTTTAAAATCAAATGTTCTTTCTCGTCAATTTCTATTTCTGTCCCAGAATATTTAGCAAAAATAATTTTATCTCCTGCTTTTACTTCGGGTTTAATTTCTTTGCCATCTTCAATTTTTCCAGAACCTACTGCTTTTACAATACCCTCTTGAGGTTTTTCTTCATTGGCAGTATCCGGAAGAACTATCCCAGATTCAGTCATTTTATCCTCTTTTTTTAATTCCACTAAAATGTTTTCACCTAGCGGTTTAATCTTGCTTGTCATTTTTTCTTTAATTATTAATTAAAACTAAACACTAGATTTTTATAATCCAGTATTCTCTAATATATTTTTATCCTACAAAATATATTAGCACTCGTCAAGGTGGAGTGCTAATAATGTTCAACTTGGCTTGACTTTCCTTAATATTTTGCTAGCTTATTATCATAGTACTTTGAATATAGAGTTTGTTGCTGAAAAACTCTAGAGAATCAAGAGAAAAATGTTAAGGGCAGTAGCTCTAATGTCTGTTTTTGTTGTATGCGGTATATGTAATGCCAGTGGTATTAGAGAAGATAGGAGTGACGACTCCATTTTACACAATCTTCTTCTAACCAGATGCTGGATATCCTGTCGTCTCGGGAGAACACGCCGAATCAGACGGACAGAAACTATCTTGATTTTTCAGCAACAAAAATAAAGACCTGATTAGCTTTTTGCTTCAGGTCTTTTTATTTTTGAGTTGGATAGATTCTATATTCCAATAAATGCTGATTCCTCCCATTCATATTTTCTTTATCGTATTCTCTAAAAACCTTACCTCCTAAAAATTCAGCAATTCTTTTACTGGCATAATTTGCATCAACAACAGGATAGAGAATGTATTTATAGTTAAGATTGTCATCAGCCCATTTTTTAAGAGCAATTATTGCTTCTTTCCCATAAGCATTTCCATGGGCAGATTTTTTTATCCAAATTCCTAATTCTGGTATTTCAGTATTGATTTTATGAATTCCAGCACCCCCTAGATATTCTTTTGTGGTTTTATTGAGTATAACCGCCTGAAAATCACTACCTTTTTTATTTTTCTTCATGGCTGTTTCAATCCACTCAACTGTCTCTTCAATTTTTTTAGGAGATTCTGGGAACATGTAAATAGTAATCTCTGGAGTAAACTCTTTAAAAATTTCTTCTTTATACTCTAAAGTTATTGGCTGTAATGTCAGATTTTTAGTTTTGATTATTGTACCTGTGGTTTCCATGACTTTTTGATTATTTATCTAGGTAAAAAATTTTTATTATTTCAGCATAACGTTTTAGTATATCTGATGTTTTGCAGAATACAGTGGAGCAAAACATGGATCGAGCAACGGCAGAAGCGAGCCAGACGTACTGTGTTAGGCGAGGGTGATTTTCTGTAGCGATAGTAAGGGAAAATCAAATGTAGCGTCTCCTTGAGTTGTCCTTTGCCCGTTATTTATCAGAAATTTCTTCTTTGAAAATGAGCTTCAATTTAGGATCATCGTATTGAATATCTTTGACTAAACTTTTTGCATTATTAGATATTCGATCATACATAAATCTAATTTTTTTTCTCGTGTTTCCTTCCCCATATTCTTCATAGTATTGTACAAAGTTTTCTTCAAAAAATGAAATACTGTCTGCATCCATTAGAAGATTAGATTCAAAATCACCACCAAATTCATGTTTCAAGACCAAGTGTTTTACTTTAAAAATAAATTTTTCATCAAAATTATATTTTTCTAATAATTCAACAATTATTTTCGCACTTTTTTTAGAATGGATATGTTTATGCTCTTTGTAGTTATCAAATTTTTCTTTGGTTTTATTGTGATAATTTGGTTCTAGTCCTCTCTCAATATCATGGGCTAACGCAGAAATTTGAAGAGCATAATCTGCGTCTGGTTTTAATTTAAGAATCCATTTTCTGGTAGATTTAGCATGAGATAAATCAGTTTTAACTGGTGATTTTGATATAATTTCCATAATCTCATTTTCAAGTTTAGTATTGTTCATACGATAGTGTAAAAAATTAAAGTTTATCAATCCTGCGTTAGGGTAAAAAGCAATTGATGTTAGGGATATACGAAGTTGCAAACTCGCGTCACTTTATATAATGCTTTACAACATCAAGACAATCGTCGCAACCTTTCCATAAAAAAACTTCTTGCTTCAATTTTGGATGTTTACGGATGAGCTTCACAAGAGAAGATGCCACCGCTCTCCAAACAAATTTTGCTTGGTCTTTTGCTAAAACTTTCAATAATTTCAACGATTCTTTAGGGTATGACTGACCGAACCAAACCCCTAAGCACATAGCCACATTCCAGCGAACATTTTTGTTTTTGACTTTCATCCATTTTCTAAGTCGCTTGAATGTAGTGCCAGGGTCTTTGTATCCCACATGCGACAATGCGAAAGGACCACAATTTTTTCTAACATAATTATCATTGTCATACATGAGCGGATCAAGTAAATCCAAAGTATGTAGGATATGTTCTTTTTTTATACGCAATAATCCCACTTCAACGGCACGGCGAATGTTTGGATTTGGTTCGGCTACCCACTTTTTCCAAACGGGTAGATATTCCAAGAAAAATTTGTCATTTATTGCTTTAATATCTTTGGTGACATCTTCTCGTACGCTCCAATCAGGCGAATCCGCCAGTTTTTTGATTTTAGCAAGAAGTTTTTTGTCTATCATATTGTTGTATAAGCGAGCTCGCAATTTGGGTGAAGGGCGAACCGAGCCCCGAACCGTATATTCCTTGTCATACGGGGGTGAACACAGCGGGGCATGATCAACGGGAGCAAGTCAATTTTCAAAAATTAACCCTCCTTTTGATAAAATTCTATAACATTTCCTTCCGTATCTTTAACTTGAAAGATTTGATATTTCTCAATCTTTTCCAGTGGCATAACAATTTCACAATTTTTGCTTTTTACAAGTTCCAGTATTTTATTTACATCCTCAACTTGGATATTTGGCACAACATTATTGCCACTGGAAATTTCCTCACCATCAACTGCTGGATTAAATAAAAGAAAGGAAATATTGCCGAGATCAAATGAGCTCATTCGCTCGTCTTTTGAAGATACTTTGACATCAAAAATATCTTCATAGAATTTTACCGCCCTGTCCATATCTTTGACAGCGACATATATTGCTTTGATTTGTATTTTCATAGTTAATAGTTATAAGTTAAGTATAAGGGTTAATATATTTTTTGGTTAATTTTTGAAAATTGATTTCATTTAACTCCTTTTTATCCAAACTTCTCCCTTTATGATAATGGTAATTCATATATTATCCAAATTTGTCACGAGATTATTATGACAATTTAATTTTTTCCATTTTGAAAAATAAAAAAGGGGTTAAGGGTTCACCCTGTTAAATAGCGAAGCTAAGTCAAAGACTTATTTAACAGGGTGAATTTCATTTTTTAAAACTCTTTATTAGCTTTTCTCTCTTCGTTTATAATAGTCTTCTCTAATTTGAATTAATCTTTTTGCTTCATTTTTGCTAAATTCAGTAATAAATTTAGGAATTCTGGTGGTGAGCATTGCTTTCATAAATTTTTTGTTAGACTTAGCATCGTACACAGGTTTGCCTTTACTTATCTCTAGGCTACTTAACATGTCAGCTTCCATTAAAATTAATTCATCAACATCTTTAATCTCAAATTTTTTATCGTGAACAGCTACAAGGTGAACACAACGAGATTTTTGTGTGTTAGTTAAAAAAGAAAAATAATCATCTTCCAATAGTATCTTTGTCTTTTTTGCACCTAATTCCATATGTAATTTTTTGGCATTTTCTACAATCTCAAAATTCATAACTTGATTATCCCTGAATATATCCGAATAACCCCAATCATGAGCATACGCCGCAATCAGTAAGACTGCTTCATCTATCTTTAGTCCTGGATTATGATTGATGATTTGTTTTAACCATTCAACAACCTCCAAGGTATGAATTTTATCAAAACCGCCCCGACTTTTTTCTAAATCAGGTAATATTTTTTCTTTCAAATATTCTTCTAGATTATTTAATTTTAAATTCATAAAAATCTTTTTATAAAATAAATTTCGAATTTACGTGAAGTGACAGAAAAGAGTGAAGTATTAAACCAATCGGCATATTCGGTGTTAGATGATGTAAATTTAAAAGTTTATCATTTTTGACAAACAAAAAATATTGGCGGGTGATTATAGACATTATCTTGGTCATGTATATTTTTATCAGATATCTCATTTTCCCGTTTGGTAAAAATAATATTAAAACCAGCTTGTTTTAACTGTTTGATGATAATTGCTTCGTTGGCAATATGCATAAATTGTGTTTGTCTTAAACTAACTCCATCTATATTGCGGACAAAAATATAATCACCAAAATCAATTTCTTTAATATTTATTCCAAGGGGTTTTAGGATATAAAGTTTTAGGAAATTTTTAAACCAGAAAAGACTCAAATCTCCCTTAACTTTAGCATGTGCAACTAAAATAAAATAACCACCAGGTTTAATAACACGATAAATCTCTTCAAGCGCTTTTTGCCTTCTTTGTTTGCTGGGAATTTGTCCGAATCCATTTGTAGAAAAAATTGCGTTATCAAATGAGTTGTCATGATATTTTAAGTTTGTTGCGTCATTGACTTCATAATCTATTGCTAGATTTTTTTCTTGAGCAATCTTTTTGGCATTTGTAATCATTTCAGGGACTAAGTCGATTCCTAAAACTTTATATCCTAATTTATAGATAGGGATAGTTGTTCTTCCGGTACCACATCCAATGTCTAATAAAGTTGATTTTGGCTTAAAGAATTTGGCAATTAAGATTTTTTCACTATTCCATAAACCTCTATCGGCCTTTTTAAGATAATTTTCTTGCGTTACATCCGAGCCAAATTCCTTAATTATATTTTGTTGTAAATCTTCAACTGCCATTATTGGTTTTAATTCTTAAATTTATTTCACCTAATATATGTGTACATTTGAACCTCATGCACGCTGTTAGTCGATATAAATTATTTTAGCCCGAACCTCATCAGACAATCATCATAATACATATTAATAAATTCTTGCCTTTTTACATCATTAGACTCATTAATAGCTCTTTGATCAAATCGCGCTTCAGCCGAACATTGCTGTTTTATTTTTGACGGTCTATATCCATACCAGTAGAAAACAATGCCGACCACACAAAGAGCAATAATAATGATTATTGTATAGTTTTTCTTCATAGGATTAAAATAATTTAATTAATTTTGTGAATCGTATATTCGGTGTTAGTCGATGTAAACCATTTTAGCTCGCCACTGTTTTGTAAATATCTTCTGGGGACTGGTCTGCCTGAACAAAAATCAATCCTTTTTCTTTGGCTTTTTGGGCGAAGTTGCTAAGATCTCTCAAAATCGCCTCTTGTTGTTCTTGAGTTTGTCCCATTGGGTTGGTTCTTTCGTTTTTGACAAAACGCTTTTTCAAAACTTCAGAGCTCATATCCAAGTAGTATGCCTTATCAAATAGATCAACAACATCAAGCACATTAGTGGCGAGCCCAAAAAGATAAACAGTTGATTTTTGTTTTTCAATCCACGAGCGCAAAAAATTCTTATCCCATAAAAAGTCACGGGTATCTAACCATTCTTTGGTTGCACCATAAGGAAAATCTACTTTGTTTCCGCTTTTATCAAACCATTGACCAAGCCCTTTAATGTTATCTGCGTCAATAACCTTCTTACCCTTCTCTTTCAAGAAATCGGAAACATAAGATTTTCCGGAATACGGCATGCCTGTTATAAGAATTTTTTGTACGACCTTGTCTTCTTGCATAGGGTTAAAATAATTTATTTCTCCTAACACTCCAGCATATCTAATACTTGCTTTCATTTCTATTTTATCATTTCAATTCATGAAGCAAACATGAGTAAAGCGAAGCGAAACCGCATAGCCAGTGTTATATAATATAAGAATATTTATACTAGACAAACTTATTCTGGATAAGATTGAAAAAATCACTCATATTATCAACTATTGTGTCTGGTTTACCAGCCTGCAATGTTTGCTTATTTTGATACCCACCCAAAATACCTACAATGAAATTGATTTCAGACTCTCGTGCTTCCGTAATATCTCCAGCTGTATCGGTCAAAAATACGGCATTTTCTGGTAAATATCCATTGCTATCAAATAGCATGTTAAACTTTTTAACTTTACTCTTTTCTACATCGTATCCTAGGATATCTTCAAAGCAATTTCTAACTTCATGACATGTTAAATAGTCAGAAATGATAGAGTTAATAGTACTAGATACAATGAAGAGCGGAAATTGCTCGCTTAATTTAATAACTGTCTCTTTAACAGCCGAATCAATCCCAAGATTTTGGAACCTTTTGCCATATTCGGTAAAGAAATCAATTTTATTGACTACGGGATCTGTATGTTTAGCATCATTGATATTGGTGTTAAACATCGCTTGATATCGATCTTCTGTTAACGCCGGCCTTGCAAGCTGGTTAACCTCAAATGCCACATGAAAGGAATCTGCAATGACGCCGTCAAAATCAAATATGATGATTCTTTCATTTTTACTCATAGCTTATTTTCGAATTATATAAATAATTCATTTCGCCTAACGTTTTAGTATATCTGATGTTTGCTTTCGTTCCTTATTTTATCAATTTAATTTATGAAAGCAAATACAGGTCAAGCAACGGCAGGAGCGAGCCAAACATACTGTGTTGGGCAAGGGTTCTTTCACAAGCTCTCAATAACATCCGGTAATTCTTCAATGTTTTCAAGTTTCACAATAGCATCTGGTTTTACTTCAGTTATATTATTATTTGCACTTGTCTGAGGATTGTCTATTAATACAGCTTTTAAACCAATCGTTTTAGATGAAACAACATCTTGTAGATAATTATCGCCAACCATAACACATTCCACCGGCTTATTCTCTGTTTTTTCTAGACATATTTCGAAAAACTTTGGATCTGTTTTTCTGTAACCAATATCAGAAGAAAAAACAAAGCTCGAAAAATATTGGGCAATTTTTAGTTTCTCCAATTCTTTTCTTGTGTATGAGCCTTGAGTATAACTTGCTGTTGATAAGAAATATTTCGCAAACAACTTCTCCAACATGCTTTCAACTCCCGGATAAATCTCAAGGTCAGACGCATATTCACTACGGAATTCCCAAATCAAGTCTAATAAATCGTTTTTCTCTACTGCAACATTATGATTTAAAAAAACATTGTTTATGGAATTTGATAAATCATGATGCCTTGTTTTCATTCCAACATCATCTACCTTTTGATAGTATTTTTGGTTCTCAAGGTTTACTAATTTACGAAATTCCAAGGCGTCACATTTAACATTATTATCATTCAAATAGTCAGAAAAAACATGCCAAGACTTATCATTCCCAGTATCATTTATCGATTGTAATGTTTGATAAACATCGAAGAATATAGTTTTGATTTTATTTTTTTGCTGCATTTAATAGGAATTTTATTTCAAAATGATCGTTTTTTGACTACAGAAATACGGAATTACAAACAAATCACTTTCCCCTTTACCAACTTCCTCCACCGCCCCCACCAAATCCACCGCCGGAAAAGCCTCCTCCTCCAGAAAACCCAGAGCCACCAGAGCTGGCACCGCTAGGGCGAGAAGCAAAAGCTGCGTTAGCATTATTCTGTAAACTGGTAAGACTATTAGCTAGATAGAGGGCACTGAAAGCATGTAGATCTCCTCCTTCATACCAATCGGGCGGAGTTTTATAAATATCCTCAA
>JAYEHH010000027.1:0-3237 GCA_034716235.1 Patescibacteria group bacterium
GAAGATGAGGCGCCCGGCGACTGCGGGGCGATTCCCCTTGGGGCTACAAAGTATTAAAAAGCCGTTTTAAAAGGCTTTTTAATTAATATCTTATTTTTACGCTCCCTTTCTTTTAGACCGTATTCTATCTGTTTCGGTTAAATATTTTTTCCTTAAGCGAATATTTTTTGGTGTTATCTCTAGATATTCGTCATCCCCCATCACTTCCAATCCTTTTTCAATGGTCAACTCTATGGGTGGAATTAATTGAATAGCATCATCAGAGCTTGAAGATCGAATATTAGTTAATTCTTTCCCCTTAATAGGATTAGCTGAAATATCATCTCCCTTAGAAGTATTTCCAATCACCATCCCCTCATAAACTTCCGTTCCAGGATTTATATATAGCTCTCCTCTTTTTTGTAAATTATCTAAAGAGAACCCCAGAGCCTTCCCAGCTTGGGTTGATATCATTGATCCTACCGTTCTCTTATCAATCGTTCCCACAAACGGACGAAATTCTAAAAAGCGACTACAAAATATCCCCTCTCCTCTAGTATCTACAATAAATTGGCTTCTGTATCCCAAAAGACCTCTGGTAGGAACTTCAAATATTATTCTAGTTAGATTATTATCTTCTTTCATCTGTGACATCACTCCTTTTCTTTTACCCAGCTTTTTTATAACTGTTCCCGCATATTGTTCTGGGACATCAATCAAAACCTCTTCAAAAGGTTCTAGTTTTTGATTATTTTCTTCTTTAATAATTACTTTTGGCTGAGAAACCTGTATTTCATAACCTTCTCTTCTCATATTCTCAAGCAGGATAGCAATATGTAATTCACCTCTCCCAGAAACTTTATATGATTCACTGGATGAAAAATCTATTTTCAAACCGACATTGACTTCTAACTCTTTTTCTAATCTTTCTTTGATTTGTAAATTGGTTACAAATTCTCCGTCATGGCCAGCAAATGGCGAATCATTCACAAGAAAATTTAGAGTGATTGTTGGTTGATCAATTTGGATATTTGCTAAAGCGATTTGTTCTTTCTCTTTACAAATAGTTTCTCCAATATAAATATCAGGAAGACCGGCAATAATTACAATATCTCCTTCTTGGGCTTGAGCCACCTCTTCTCTCTGCGTTCCTTTGAAAACAAACAGTTTGGTGATTTTGCCTTTAGCAATACTGCCATCTCGTTTTTTTATTATTACATTATCTCCTGAGTTTACTTGCCCCTCATAAATTCTAGCAACCGCTAAACGGCCTAAAAAGTTATCATAAGCAAGATTGAAAGGCTGGATGCTAAAGAGTTTGCTAGCTGTTTTTTGAGGAGACTTAACTTCTTTTAAGATTGTGTCTAACAATGGGAAAATATCTTTGGCATCATCTTCAACATTTAATTTAGCAATACCCTGTTTAGCACTTGCGTAAACCGTTTTAAATTCCAATTGCTCATCATTAGCACCCAAATCTAAAAAAAGTTCAAAGATCATTTCTTCAACTTCCTCAATTCTAGCATCCGGCTTATCTATTTTGTTAATCACTACAACTGGCTTTAAGCCAAGCTCCAATGCTTTTTTTAATACGAATCTAGTTTGAGGCATAGGACCTTCCTTAGCATCAACAACCAAAATAACAGAATCAATTGCTCTCAAAACTCTTTCTACTTCTGAGCTAAAATCAGCATGACCGGGAGTATCTACAATATTTATTTTAGTGTCTTTGTATGTAAGAGAAGCATTTTTAGCATAAATGGTAATTCCTCGTTCTTTTTCAAGATCATCATTATCCATTGAAACATCTTCGGAAACGGTTCCGGTTTGTTTCATCAATTCATCAGTAATAGTTGTTTTGCCATGATCAACATGAGCAATGATAGCAATATTTCTTATCTCCATAGAAGTCAAAAATTCGAGACACAATGCCTCGAATAAAGGTTAATAACTATTTAATCTCTATATATTTGTACTATATATAAAAAATAGGAAAATGGCAAATTGGCATACCTTACATTTAGCCCTCAAGCGCAACGCCTAATTTTTCATTATGCTATTTAACAAATTTTTGAATTTTAGTGAACTCTTATTTTAATTACCTTAAAATTAAAAAGAGCTCCAGAACCAACAAAAAATGGATATTACATCACTCTCTCCTTTCAGTAAGTTAGGCCGTTAATAACGTAAACGCCTAATTATTATTTTAATTTAGACCATTTCTTAAGTCAAATTATTTTGGCTCTATAACAATTAGTGCCGTGAAAAAAGAGTACCGTTAAAAACCAAAGAAGTGGTGAAATTTCAAATTACTAAAACTAACCAGATTAAACCGAAAATTAATTTATTCTTTTTGAAAAAGAAAATTAAAATGAAATAATTTGGTAAAAAATGGCTGGAGTGAATTCATCCAAGTTAAAAAAGAATTTCTTTCACTGGATTGACTAAGATTATCCATTTCTGCCACAGTGTTCTCCTCTTCAATATTTTCCACTTCTTCTTTGGATTCATCCGTTTTTTCAGTTAAAATTTTCTCTTCAGTCCCAATAGCTTCTTTATCCCGCAAAGCTTCTTTATCCTGAGCAGTCTCTTGTTCTTTAATTTTCTCCTGATTTTTTTGCTGAGTGGTTGAATTTGTTTTAACTTGCTTTTGTACCTTTCTACGACAACCAGAGATAGAGGCTGATTTCTTTTTAACATCAAAATTGGCATACAGTGTCCCTCCCGGACAAGCAGAAAAATTTACGGTTCCTATTTTTTTACTTCCTTCATAAGCAGAAATATTATAAGCCCCATTTTTAGCATCATCGAAAACTCCTGAACTTCCATATTCAATTTCAATCCTTTCACCACCTTGATACATTCTTGCTTTATATCTATCGCTACTTTTCTTTCCTTTAATTGCATAATAAACAATGGTCCCTCCATTAGCCCTTACCCAATCTGGCTTTCGATAGCCCTCACCCCACCAAGCATCCGCCTGAGCAATCCCGGGTAAGGTTAATAAAATAACCAATATTATGCCCATCAAGCTAACAATACTTTTATCTCTTTGAGGATTCTGTTTGATACTCTTATAATTGTGCCGTTTTCTCATTTCCTAGTGTTATTTATTAATTAGTAAATCATTGGTTGGGGAGGCAGGAATCGCCATAGCATCCGCTATGGCGCCACGTCGGATGACGTGGCGAACCCAATTCTAGTTGGGGAGGCAGGAATCGCCATAGCATCCGCTATGGCGCCACGTCGGATGACGTG
>JAYEHH010000027.1:3337-9922 GCA_034716235.1 Patescibacteria group bacterium
ACCACTTGGCTACTCCCCAAAACAAAAATGAACTTTATTCTGTTGAAAAATCAAAATTACAGAAATAAAATCATGACTTACTGATTCTCATTACGTAATTAATTACGTATCACTTTAGCAAGAAAAATCTTATTACTCTACTTTACACATTGAAAAAATTTATAAAACTTTTTCAACATCTTTTAAGTCATACCACTTTTCTTCCATCTTCCCACTTTTATCAAATTCAACTAAAATTTTCTGTTGCAGAACTTTTGAATTCTTTACTTTCCCCTTCCCACTTGCAGTTTTTATTGTTTCTCCCACTCGTGGCATTTTTTTATCCAAAGTTTCATAATTTTCAAGTTCATAGGCTAAACAACACAATAATCGTCCGCAAGGTCCTGAAATCCTTTCGCTACCTCGATGAGCAATCTGTTGCATTTTAGCCATTTCCGTATTGATGCTTTTTAAGGGGCCATTGAATTTAGAGCAACAGAGAGGACGGCCACAAGGACCAAATCCCCCAACAATCCTAGCCTCATCTCTGGAACCAATTTGCTCCAAACGAACCGCTTTCTGGAAAGTGTGTGATAAGTCTCTAACCAATTCTCTAAAATCAACCCTATTTTCTGCAATAAAGGCAATCACCATACTGCTTCCATCCAAACTATGGCTTTCTCCTACCAATTTCATTAAAAGATTATATTGTTTTATTTTATCTCGACAAATACGAAGAGTTTTTTGTTCTTCTTTTTGATATTCTTCAGCCTTCTCTAAATCTTCCTGAGTGGCCTCTCGGACAACCTTTAAATAATCTTCCGATTGAGGCGTAGTGTTATTAGACTCTTCAGAGTTTTCACCAGAAATTTGCAAGCTGGACTTTTTAGACATTTCTTCTCTTTTAAGAAAATCTACTATCCCAATAAACTGGCCAAAGCTATTTTGAAGAACATATTTTTTACCTAATGCAACTTCTTTTTCAATATTAACAATTTTTCGAGCTCCCCAATTATAAAGTTTGAAAGTAACAACCATAAACTAAATTAAATATTATAAATCCGCTTCTTAAATACCAGACTAGCTCATTTAATATTTTCTTTCTGAAAGAGTAGCAATTTTTTTCATCAATCTATCTGTTTGTTCTCTTAATCCCTGATAGCTATTAAAAGGTTTAACATAAAAAGGGTCCCCAAAGCAAATTTTCTTAGCCATTTTAAACGGTCTTCTCTTCCCCCAATATAAAATACCGGTCGGGATTATGGGAACTTTTTCTTCTAAGGCTATTCTAATAACTCCTGTTTTACCCCTCAAGAGCAAACCTGTTTCTTTTTTATGAGTTGTACCCTCGGGAAATATTATTACGCTAGATCCTCTCTTTAATAATTTAATTGTTTCTGTCACCGCCTCTGAAGGTTTTTCTTTTTTAACAATTGTATAATTAATTTTATCAATAAAAAAACGCCAGATAAAGTGATCTCTCACTACCTCCTCTTTAATCATAAAAGCCAATTTAACTTTATGGACCAACCTTAAATAAGAAAAAAGTGCCGGACCATCATAAAAAGTTTCATGATTAACCGCAAAAATACAAGGTTGTTTAAATGTCTTCATAGCCAACTTCAAAGAGAAATGATATCTACTAAAGCAAACTTTTCTAATTTAAGCAATTAAATGGATTAAATTAAGTATTCATTGCAAAAACTCGTTCAACAAAAATATACGCTGGGATAAACTTAAAAATTAAAAATATAGACGAGCTCTAATGGCTGACCACTATATCTCAAGAAGTTATTTTTTATTACTTTTTTGTTTTATAGGAAGTTCTATAAAAAAAGTACTCCCTTTTTCTTTGCCAGAGCTTTTAACTGAAACTTTTCCATTATGGGCTTCCACTATTTTTTTAGTGATAAACAATCCTAAGCCAGTACCTTCAGTATAGAGTTTATGAATTTCTTTCCCTCTGCTAAATTTCTCAAAGAGCTTCGGCACCTCATCAAGCTCAATACCAATCCCTGTATCAGAAACAGCCACTTTAATAAACCTACTTTTTTTCTCTAGAGTAATTGTAATTCCACCTTCTTCTGTGTATTTAATACTATTGTCAACTAAATTACCAATTGCTTCCGTAATTTTATTTCGATCAACCTCAATTAACAACTCACTTTTAATTTTATTTTCCAATTTTAAAAATAACTTTTTACTTTTAGCTTGAATTCTCATAACTTTTACAATATTTCCAACCAAATCTCTTACATCTATCTTTTGAAAATCATATTCCATTTTCCCTCGTTCAATCCTAGCAATATTTAATAGATTATCTACCAAAGTAATCAAGCGCTCATTGGACACATATATTTTATCTAAAACTTCTTTTTTTTCGTGAGATAATTTACCATAAGCTCCTTCTGTTAAAAGTGAGGTAAACCCCTTAATAGATGTTAGTGGCGTTCTTAATTGATGAGAGGCAATAGAAATAAATTCCGACTTAGCTTCATTTGTTACTTTTAATTTCTGGTTATCTAGTTTTAATCTCTGATTAAGATTTTCAAGTTTTTGAATCTTTTTTTCTAGCTCTAGATATTTGTCGGTTGAAACCTTGCCAACTTCACTGGGCTTAGATGAATCACTCTCTTCTAATTTTTTATTAGTTTTAGCAATTATTTTAGTCTTCATTATCCTGGTTTAGCTATTAGCTTTAATGCCATTTAAGTTTTCTGTTCAACACTAGGTAGGCTAATGGCAAAAGTAGTACCTTCTCCTAATTTTGTTTTTTCAATCCAAACTTTAGCATTTTTATGCCCATCAATAATTTTTTTAGTAATAAACAACCCTAGCCCAGTCCCATCAGTATAGGTATCAGTAGCATTTTTAGCTCTAACAAATTTATCAAACAACCTAGTGGCATCTTTTTTAGAAATACCAATCCCTGTATCAATAATTCTGATTAATACATTTTCTTTTTCTTCGGTAGCTTTAACCGTTACAGAACCTTTTTCAGTATAAATCAAAGCATTATTAATTAAATTTACAATAGCTTGTTCCAAATAACGCTCAGAGGCTAGCACAAATGGAAGTTCTTTAGAAATCTTTAATTTAAGTTCAAGTTTTTCTTCTTTAGCTTCTATTTGTTTTTCTTCTACCATTCTTTTGAGTAATGCTTTTATATCTGTTGGCTCTACTTTAAGAACAAACTTATCAGAATCCATTTCGGTAACACTAAGAATATCATGAACAATGCCTGCCAGTTTTTTAGATTTAATTATTATACCCTGCAAAAATCTTTTTCTTTCTTTCTCGGTAAGTTTCTCTTTACTAGAGAGCACATCTGCCATTCCTTTAATGATCGCCACTGGGGTTCGTAGCTGATGAGAAGCAATATTTAAAAATTCACCTCGCATTTTCAACATTTTTTTCAAACGGACATTATTTTTCTCTAAAATTTGGCTCTTCTTTCTAATCTCTTGAGTTTGTTCATCAACTCTTTCCTGCAACTCTCTATTGAATTTATTTAACTTGTTTTTCTGTTTATTCACTTGTCCATACAATAATGCGTTCTCTAAAGAAATAGCAGTTTGGCTACCAATGATTCTTAACATTTCTAAATCCTTTTTGCCATATATATCACCCGACTCCTTAGCGCTAATAACAATTAATCCCAAAGTTTTATTCTTAGTATTTAAAGGCACCATTATTTCTATTCCCATTTCTTCCAATAGTTTCAATAGTTTACTATTCCCTTGTTTGCTGTTTTTAATTTCCTCAGTAACAATACATTCTCCTAGTTTAGTATAAAGTCTATACAGCTCTTTATCTCCTTTAAATACTGTTTGATTGGTAACTTTAAAACCTGTATTTTTTGCAATACTGTATGTTTTATTTTTTGAATCATACACTAAAAATCCTACCGATTTAGCATGGAAACTAGCAATTAAAATTTGAGTTACAGAGTCATAAATTTCATTAGCACTTAAGGTAGATTGAAGTTTCTCACTAAGACTGGTAATAATTTGACGGCTATCATAAAGCGATGAAAAGAAATATTTATTAGCAATCTGGAAAAAATATTTTTTGATTTTAGGAAAAATAATTAAGGCCGGAACCAGAATAACAAGATCAGATAACAAATTAATAGGTAAATCAGATAGACCAAAAATCTTAGCCAGTAAAAGCCTAGTAAGAAAAGCAGGTAACAACACAGCCATAAAAGAGATAACGAATACGAATGAGCGACGTAAAACAATCTTAATGTCCATTAAACGCTGAGTGATAATGGCATAAGAAAGAATAATAGTAAAAATTAATCCCGAGAGATAAGAAAAGGGATATACACCAATTCCATAAGCGGGCAGGTAAGCTAATGGACCAATTGTAAAGAGCAATAGAAAACCAAGAAACACATATTTCGCCTGTTGTCGCAAGATAGACGATTTTAAATTTCTATAATATCTAAACATTTCAAAAAACCAAATAACCACATAGCCTACAAAATAAATAAGAAACAGATGATGAAAAAATTGAGCCTTAGTATGCACTCCCCATCTATATTCAAATATCCCATCAACAAAAAATTCAGTTCTACTTAGAAGAAGAAAAATAAAAGAAAAAACATAACCAGCGTAAAGAATAAAATTACGCTTTTTCTTCACAAAAGCTAATCCGAAGTGATACATAAGAACAGGGATAAACACTACGCTGGCGTATACAAATCTATCCCAAAAAATTGCCTTTTCTACATCTCCTTGATTAATAAACATCATGAAGGTGCAAAATAGCCAAGCAGCAATAGAAAGTGAATAAATAAAGAAGGTAAAATTAATTCTTGCTTTTTTATTTTTAAAGAAAACCATTAAGCCAAGCACTAATACAAAAATTGCACTAACCAAAGGCATCACATCTACAAAATTCATAACCTTAACTTTAATAATTTTATTATTACATAATAATTATATAATACTTTTAAAATAAAAAAAAGGCTTTCCAAAGTATACCAAAGTATATCTTTAGAAAGCCTGTATTGCTAGATCAAAAAACTATGGAAGCTGGCATATTTGCTAGCTTCCCCCAAAAAGGCTTTGCCTCTTTGGCCCATTTGGTTTGCCTTGCCGGGAGCGCTGGCAAGAAAAAACCAATCTCCTGAGCTATTCTCCATACTTCGGAAAGCATGGAAACTTCAACGGGTCCAACCTCATGTTGCGTCCAGCCCTGATAGGCATGAACCGCTGTGCCTGCGTGGCAAGCGTAGGTCAGACCGGGACGAAGTCGCATCGTGAAAAACAAATCCGTTTTAGAAGGATCATATTCTAATAATCCCCCCTCGACTACAACCAAATCCTTTCGAGGATGCAGTTTATTTTCTCCAAGCGGATTTGGAACAGAGAAATTTATTACCACAACCCCGTTAGGGATTGTTTGCAATAACTTTTTCCCAGAAGGCTCTGACTTCCCGGTTAACCATAACTGGCAATCTTGACCGTCCTGTAGAGACGATGCTCGAGAAAGATATTTTCCAAACCTCCCCGCCTCATCTCTAATGGACATAAACCTTTCTTTATCTCTAGTGAACATTTTGACGAAAATTTTGTTCTTCGCCAGAGTCAACACGACAGCTCTACCGATTTTAGAAGTGGCACCGGTAATAAAAATTAGCGGATTGATACTCTCTCTTGTCCGGACAGCGTCAATTTGTTTTAAGACTGTCACTGCCGTAAGAGTATCACCATGAACCAACGGTGTTTTAAGTTTATCACCTAATTGGTCCACAATCCATTGTCCACCTTGGGTGAGCTCCTCGTTTTTTACTAAGGCACCCAGTCCAATAACTCCACTTCCTTTTTCTTGAGCACATAATACCGCCTCAAGGATTCTACCCTTCATCTTTTCCTTAAGCCTACTAGAAAGAAAATGCCAGCCATAATTCTTTAAAAGAATCGTTTGACCGTTCATTCCCGCAAACTTAAAATCATCTACCGTTCCATACCCTTTTTTTGCAAAAAGGGAAATGAAAGACGAACTCCAATAAAATGGAGCTAGCCAAACATAAAACCAATGTAATTTTGAGTTTTTGTGTAAATGTTTGAATATTCTAAAATCCAAAAGTCTGTTCCATGACTCCACTCTATGAGCCAAAAATGCAAAATCTCTTTTTTCCATATTGTTTTCTTTCATGTTATCCATACTATCCTCCTCCTTAAATATTTTTGAAATTACAATTGCACAATTGCATTGGTCACAACTGTCGCAACTTATTTTTAAAAGAACACTTATCTTAGCCAGTCCAAGATAAGATTAGATTTAATTTAAAATTTTACAATCTTTTTTGTCTTACTCCTCCTTGCAAAAAATAGGGAATAATTAACAAAATCTTAAGATTTAAAAATTTTAAAACTAAATTCAAGCTTATTTTAAAAATCTATCATCTTAAAACATACAACACTATAATTTAAACACGATTATAACTATACTGTCAATGATTTTGCATAGCTACCATCTAAACATCAAATATTCTTACTGAGAATAGTTTGCTGGAATCTTTTGCATACGATATTTCTAAAAAAACAAAAAAGCACCCCGTTTTAAAAGGTGGCTAACATTATTCTTTTTGAC
>JAYEHH010000028.1:0-9920 GCA_034716235.1 Patescibacteria group bacterium
GGAATGACAGGGGAAAAGGCAGATTACCTTTCAGGTGAGATTCCCGCCCGCTTCGCCAAAGCTACAGCGAGGCGAGCTGGAGTTTATTCCGTACTTGATACGGGGCGGGAATGACATATCTGTCAGTGGATTACCTAATTTTTACAGGAATGACAAATAACCTTATAAACTACATCCCCATGCTTAAAGCTTACGAAAAATTAATTTATTTGGCAATTAAAGAAAAAATTTATAGCTCTCAAGGCTTAAAGAAATTAAAGCGGAGAGTAGCGAAAAAATTTCATATTTCTTTGCCTAGGAATGAAGACTTAAGAAAAAGTTATTTTAGTCTTTTGGGAAAAGGGGAAGTTCGCGAGAATAAAGAAATAGAAGAATTATTGAAGCTCAAAAAAACTCGTACTCTTTCAGGAGTAAGTGTAATAGCCGTGCTAACTAAAGATTATCCTTGTAAGGGTAATTGTCTTTATTGCCCTAGCGAGAAAGAGATGCCCAAGAGCTATCTTTCTAATGAGCCAGCAGTTATGCGAGCAGTAAGGCTTGATTTTAGTCCGTATCGTCAGGTTCAAGAGAGAATAAGGGTCTTGGAATATAATGGGCACGATACTTCCAAATTAGAATTAATTGTAATGGGGGGAACATTTTCTCATCTTCCTGAAAAATATCGTTATTGGTTTATTACTAATTGTTATCGGGCGGCCAATGCGTATTGTAAGGATATTGGTTATGAAAATGATTTTAAGATGACAGAAAAACAAAAGATTACCAAAAGGCAAGAGGCATTAGAAAGACAAAGGGTGGCAGAGAAACAAATTGCATTGGCCGCCCTTACGCTAACAGAAATTCGTCAGCTCCTAGAGAAAGAAAAACTAAAAAATGCTAAAGCAAAGCATCGAGTAGTAGGGCTCACATTAGAAACTCGTCCGGATGAAATAAATTTAACGGAACTGAAAAAATATCGAGAAATGGGTTGTACCCGAGTAGAAATTGGGGTTCAGTCTATTTATAATAAAATCTTATTGAAAAATAAACGGGGACATGGAGTAGAGGAAACTATTGAAGCCACCAAGTTATTGAAGGAGATGGGGTTTAAAATCAATTATCATTTAATGCCCGGACTTTGGGGTTCAAATTTTCAAAAAGATTTAGCAATGTTTAAAAAAATCTTTGCTGATCCTAGCTTCTGCCCTGATATGCTTAAAATATATCCCTGTGTGGTTACTAGAGAGTCAGAATTATATTATTTGTGGAAGCGGGGAGATTATAAGCCTTACAGCAATGAAGAAATAAAAAAACTGATCATTGAAATCAAAAAAATAATTCCGCCCTATGTAAGAATTACTAGACTAATTAGAGACATTCCTACAACCTCCATTGTGGCTGGTCCTAACGTGCCTAACTTAAGAGGAATTTTGCAAGAAGAGGGAGTGGTTTGTTCTTGCATCCGTTGCCGAGAGATAGGACGAGCACCGAAAAAAGCTAGGCAATCTCTTAAGAAAGTTGTCAGGGAACGAATTGACTATCCTGCTTCTGGTGGCCAAGAAATTTTTCTACAATATATTAGTGGAAAGAAAAAATATTTGCATGCTTTTTTAAGATTAAGAATTCCGGCCAGTGTTTTTGGCAAAAGTTTAGCGCCGGTAAAAGAGCTAGCAAATTGTGGGATTATTCGTGAAGTTCATGCTTATGGAGAAGTTGCTCCAGTTGGAATAAAAATTACCCAAACCTCTCAACATAAAGGATATGGCAAAAAATTGATTAAAAAAGCAGAAAGAATTGTTTATCAAGAGTTCAAATTACCAAAATTAGCGGTCATCGCCTCTGAAGGAACAAAAGAATATTATCGGAAGCTAGGTTTTAGAAAACAGGGTTTTTATTTAATTAAAAAGTTGTAGCAGTCAGTTTTAATTATTGGCTATTCTTTTTCAATGCTCTCTTCCAATATTTTTAAAACCTGCTTCTCTGCTTTTGGTAGAGATTTATTTATTTCAAAAATAACAGCATTTCCCCATTGGATGCCTTTGAAAAGTTCTCGAAAAAGTTCTTGATTAGAGTTTTGGATTAAACCTTTTGTTAATCCTGCCTTGGTTTCCCAAAGCAACATTAAAATTCCGGCTTTGTTGTAACTGCTTCTTATTTTATCAAAAATAGAACGAATTTTAGTAGTGGTTATTTTAGTATTTTGGAAATCTTCAGCTCTGGCCGTGGTCCAAGCAAGATTTAAAGTAGCATCACTTTTTATTCTAGACATTAAACGTCCCCATAATTTTATAGAATCTATATCTTGGGTTTTATAAAGTTTCCTTACAATCTCTTTATGGTCCGCACCGTTATCGATTAGGCTAGCCGCTGTGGTTAGCGTTCGGGGAGTTGTTTGAGGAGATTGGAAGCTTTCCGTAGCCTCTAAAATACCAGTGTAGAAACAATTAGCTGCTGTTTCAGGCAATTCTAAATTGGCCTCGGTAAAAAGTTTAGAAATTAATTCTGCCACTCCAGATGATTTAACATCCACTACATTTACCTGCCCGTACTGCTCGTTAGAAATATGATAATCAATATTGATGATAGGTAAATCAAAAAATAAATCGGCATTTTTTTCGTAACAAGTTCCCACACTTTGTAGCTCAGCCACTCCCAGAATAATTACTAGGTCATATTTAAATTGCCCGGGAGCAAAAGAGAAGTCTTTAGGGTCGATGGAGCCTGTCTCTGGAGTAATGTAAATATTGAGCTGGTCACCTGTCTTTTCGTATTGTACATCTTGAATATTATTGCGAGAAGTATCAAAAGAAAGAATAAAATTACGAGCGTTCTTTATTTCTTCGTTAATTTCCCGAAAACCTTCTAAAAAAGTTAGTTTAGGTCCTAGTTTTTTATAAGAGACAAGGGAGACTTCTTTTTTTTGACTTTTCAGGGTATTGTATAAACCTAGACCAGCGCAAGCAATTTCATTATCGGCAGTATCAGGCAAGATGATAACTGGATATTTAGCTTTACCAAGCTGGTTGAGCAGTTCTTCTTTGTTGGTTTTCACTTTATGTTTTAAAAAAGGAGTAGTTTTCACTTTAGTACTGCTTAACAATTTTTTTGAAAAAATATTATGCTAGAATAGCAAATGAAGATGATAAGTCAAATTGACCCAATTAAAGACCAAACACTTTTTATCGGAAGTTCAATGGCCATGCAGGACACTGCCATTAATTTGGCGCGTCAGTTTAGAGGTGGCGAAATACTTTGTCTTTATGGAGAGTTGGGAAGTGGGAAAACCACTTTTACTCAAGGGCTAGCTTCTGGTTTAGGAATACAGGAAGCAGTAAATAGTCCAACATTTAATATCCTTAAACTTTATCCAATCAAAGATGCTCAACAAGATATTAAAAGATTGTATCATATTGATTGTTACCGTTTAGAGAAGCCAGAAGATATTTTGGGGTTAGGGTTTAAGGAATGGATCTCGGACAAGGAAGGAATAACCGTGATAGAGTGGGCAGATAAAATTAAAAGTATTCTACCCAAAAATAGAATTGATATTAATTTTAAAATAACGGGCGAGAATACTCGAAAGTTAATAATTGCTAGCTAGGGTTTTGATTCTAAAATCTCAATCTTATGAAGAAAAAAATAATTATAATTGATGCTAATGCGCTGATCCATCGATCATTCCATGCTTTGCCGGATACCTTGCGGACTAAAGATGGAATTTTGACCAACGCTGTTTATGGATTCATGTTGGTTTTTTTGAGAGTAATAGACGAATTTAATCCAGACTATTTAGTGGCTACCTTTGATAGCAAAGGAAAAACCTTTCGGCATAAAATGTTTAAAGATTATAAAGCCAAGAGGGTAAAACCACCCAATGAGCTGTATCAACAGATTCCTTTGGTAAAAAAAGTGCTAAAAGCTTTTGGTGTCCCGATTTATGCCGTAAAGGGGTTGGAAGCGGATGATTTAATTGGAGCTATTGCGAGCAAGATTAATCATAAAGCTAAATTAGATTCCGTAATTGTGACTGGAGATGCTGACATTTTCCAATTAGTTAATCATGGTACCAAGGTTTTTATTTTAAGACGAGGGACCAAGGATATTGTGCTTTATGATATTGAAGCGGTAAAAAAAAGATATGGGCTAGGACCGGAGCAAATAGTTAATCTTAAAGCGTTGGCAGGAGATCCTTCAGATAATATTCCAGGAGCAGTAGGCATAGGAGAAAAAACAGCCACCACCTTACTTCAAAAATATAAAAATATAACCAATATTTATAAGCATTTAGAAGAAATTGGTGGTTCTCTGGCTACAAAACTTAAGCAATCTAAAAAAGATGTTTATTTAAGCCATAAATTAGCTACAATTAAAACAAAGTTTCCTCTAAATTTTAATTTGGAAGAGACTAAATTTGGAAAATTTGATAAGCAAAAAGTGCAAGCTGTCCTCAAAGAACTTGAATTTTTTACTTTGCTAGAAAGATTAAAATTGGCTGATAACTCCAAGGAAAAAACAGAAGGTAAGTTGCCAATCAAAGTAGCAGATATCTCAAAAGTAGAGGAGCTATCTAAACAGTTGCGTCAGTTGAATAAAAAGAGTCAAGAGATATTCTTTACTATTTACGAAAAACCAACCCCTAAAATTTGTGAAAAAACAGTTTTTGAATGTCATTTAAAATATCTAGCTCTAATGTCTGCCAACGGAACTAAAGTGTTAATGATTAAAGCTAAGGGCAACGAATTGGTTAAGACATTGATGGACTATCTTAATCAGCGGGTTGTAATAAGTTTTGGCGGTAAACAGGAGTTTGAATTATTAAAAATTAGACAACCTAATGCTAAAAAAGAATTAGTCATTAACGAAGATGTTAAAATTATGGCCTATCTTCTTGAAGCTGGAAGAGGTAAGGCAGATTTTATCTCACTAGCCAAAAAAGAAGGTTTTGATATTAAAAATTTACAAAAACTGCAAGACTCGGCCAAGGGACAAACCAAGTTGTTATTAGAAGGGAGTAAAGACAAGCAACAAGAAAAAGATATCAAAAATTATTTAGTAGAAAGATTGAGAGTTACTAGAAATCTCTATTTAAAAAATAAACGAGAGATGGTTAAGGTGGTTTTGCAACAAAATCAGCAAGGCATTTCTCCCGTTCCTGCTAAGTCGGAAGAAACTGGATTGGTAAAAGATAAACCTTCCGATAAACAAAATTTAAATTTTGTTTATCGGAGTATTGAAATTCCTCTGGTAAAAGTTTTAGCAAAAATGGAATTACGAGGGATAAAACTTGATTCGTCTAAGTTAAAAAAAATAGCGGATGGCTATCAAAAAGAAGCGGAAAAGATAAAAAAAGCAGTTTTTCGTTTAGCTGGTCAAGAATTTAATTTAAAATCCAGCCAACAACTTTCCAAAGTCTTCTATGAAGATTTGAAATTTTCTACTGCTGGGATTAAAAAAGGGAAAAGCGGTTATTATTCAACTTCTGCTAAAGCTCTAGCAGAGTTAGCGAGTAAACACAAAGTGGCCAGGTTGGTAGGTGAATATCGGGAGTTAGTTAAACTAATTAGCACCTATCTATTGCCACTTCCAGATTTGGTTAATAAAAAAACTCAGCGACTACATACCCAGTTTAATCAAGAGATTACCACTACTGGTCGGTTATCTTCTAGTAGCCCCAATCTGCAAAATATACCTACGCGTACTTTAGCTGGACAAAAAATTCGGGAAGCCTTTATTGTTCCGTCTGGTTTTAGTTTAGTTTCTATTGACTATTCTCAGATAGAATTAAGAATTGCTGCTCACTATTCTCAAGACGAAACAATGCTGAAAGTTTTTCAAGAAGGAGGGGACATTCATACTGAAACTGCTAGGCAAATTCATGGTATTAAGAGTGATAAAATAACTGCCAAAATTAGAAATACTGCCAAAGCTTTAAATTTTGGTCTTATTTACGGCATGGGTACCTATGGGTTTGCTCGTTCGGCTGGGATAGATTTATTAGAGGCGAAGGAGTTTGTTCGTGCCTATAAAGAAAAATTTCCTCGTATGTTTGAATACTTGGCGGAGGCTAAAAAAACTGCTCAGAAAAAGAATTATGCAGAAACTATGTTTGGTAGAAGGCGTTATGTTCCCGAAATTAAATCTAGCAATTGGCAGCTACGATCTAGTGGAGAACGAATGGCTGTGAATATGCCGTTGCAGGGTACGGCAGCAGATATTATGAAATTGGCTATGGTCAAGGTAGATACTTATCTAAAAGAGAACAAGTTAGAAGAACAAGTTAAGATGTTGCTTGTTGTCCATGACGAAATTTTGTTAGAAGTAGAAAATACAAAATTAGCTAAAATTGTAAAAATTCTTAAAGAGTTGATGGAGCAAGTTGTTAAGCTGACAGTGCCCTTAAAGGTAGATATAAAAGTAGGAAAGAATTGGGGGGAAATGAAAAAATAGCCTATTTGGTGGGCCGGGGAGGATTCGAACCTCCGTAGACATAAAGTCGCCAGATTTACAGTCTGGAGTATTTGACCACTCTACCACCGACCCTAACTGATATTGAAATTATATACGAAAGGAGCAGTTAAAGTCAAAGTTACTATTTAAAGAGTCCGGACAATCCCTCGACAATGAAAAGTTTTCTGTTAAAATATAGAAAAGATTCAAATAATTTCTAGCTTTATAATTTATAAAATAGATAAATGATTAAAAGGACTCCCCGAGTTCGTGCTGGAGTCAATGAATATTTTGCAAGAAAACCCCAGCGACCTCAGATAAATATAAAAAGAAAATCTTCCCAACAATTTAATAATGGCAATTTTATGACCTACCTCTATTGGATTTTAGGGGGACTAGCTGCCGTAGCTCTAATCTATTTTGTGGGGAGCTTTTTAAAGACGACCGGAATTTCTGCTAAACTTGTTTTTCAAGAAGGTGACGTTTTTGTCAAAAAATATTCTCAAGAAGAATGGGAAAAAGTAGAAGTTGATACTCGGTTAAAAAAACTTGATGAGATAAAAACGATGGAGGGGGCGAGAGCCATTATCAGTTTTGAGGATGGTGACATTATCCGAATGAATGAATTTAGCCGGATAATTCTTTCTGAAGAAGATGGAGATGTCTCAATTATTCAAACCGATGGGACAACCTATCATAGAGTAGTAAAAAATGAAAAGAGAAAATATAAAGTAGAATTTACCGGGATTGAGGGGGCATCTAAAACAAAAATAGAATCTCTGGGAACGGCTTTTTGGGTTGAGAAAATAGGAACCGAGCTTTCGGTGGGAGTTTTAGAAGGTAAAATAAAGTATTTAAATGAAGAAAGGGAAACTTCTTTAGAAATAGAAGATAGTCAAAAGATTGTAGTTAAAAATGGTCAAGAAAATAAAAAAGACATTGACAGAGATGATTTGCAAGATGATTTTATTGCCTGGAATATAGGGCAGGATGGGAAAAAAGAAATGGCTTTAGGGTCCTCTGTGCGATTGAAGCTAGCTGAAATTACAGAAGCAACCAATCAAGAACAATCTGAGAGCACAAACAATGAAGACAATCAAGAAGAGGAAACCAACAATCAAGAAAAGGCTATTACACTTAATGGTGAAGCGACAACTACTGGAGTAACTTTAAAATGGGAATTGAAAAATGTGGAAGCCCCAGAAGGATTCAAGGTGGTTAAAAGTACTCAAAGAAATCCAGAATATCCGGGAAGTTATTATCGGTCAGTGCGTTCTGGTGAAACCACTTCTTACACTTGGGACACTACCGATGGAGAAACTTATTATTTTAGAGTTTGTATTTATGATGGATCATCAGGGTGTCAACTTTATTCTGATGATTTAGAAGTAGAGACAGTAAAAGTAAGCGGTACCGAGAAAAAGACAGATTGTGAAAGTTCTGGGGGTACTTGGGATTCTGAAGAAGAAAAATGTGATTGTCCGAGCAATGAAGAATTAGAAAATGGGAGGTGCAAAAAGAAAACAAGTGCTGCTGAAAAAGAAAGTTGTACAGATTCTGGGGGCGATTGGGACACAGCTAAAGATAAATGTGATTGTCCTGAAGATGAAGTTTTAACAAATGAAAGATGTATTAAGGAAAAGTATGCGACTTCAGTGAGTCTTTCAGGATCCAGCAAGAAGAAAAAAGAGGCTAGTTTAAGTTGGTCCATCTCTGGTGGTAATGCTACAAATGGGTATAAGATTGTGAAAAGCAAAAGTAAGAACCCAACTTATCCCAGTGATAGCTCTAAATCAATTTCAGCCGAAGGGACTAAGAGCTATACTTGGAAAGAGTTGAAAAAGGGAGAAACTTATCATTTTAGGGTTTGTGTTTGGGATGGGAGTAAATGTGTTACTTATAGTAATGACGATCGGGTAATAGTTGATGATTGATGTGTCGTTAATTGTTATTTTTGCCAGGATAGCTTCCGCCTTCGCTAAAGCTCCCTGCCTCACGGCAGGCAGGCGGCGAGACAAGCAGTTGGTAAAATGTTATTTTATAGATTGGATTGCATCCATTAAGAAACAAGTTAGCTTTATTTTTGCCAGGATAGCTCAGTTGGTTAGAGCGCGGGACTCATAAGCCCGAGGTCGTGGGTTCAACCCCCACTCCTGGTACTAGTTAGGGCATGTAATCAATTAAATAAAAATCAATGATGAAATTAGAACAGGCACCATCTTTCGAAAACAATTTAGATCAAGAGGAAAAAGAATCTTTCTCCAAAGAGACAAAAGAGAAATCTTTTCTTGCCTTAATGGAAAAACACCCTACTTTAAAGAAAACAGCATTGATGTTTTCTTTACTTGCATCCACATTAGGAGCGGCTGGTTATGCACAAGCGGAAGAGGACAAAAGAATGAATCAACCAAAGCGAGGAGTCCAGCTAGTAGATACTATGTCAGCACAAGAATACGCAGATAAACAAGAAAAAATAGCTCAAGAAGAAAAGGAAGCCAATCGTGATTTTCAAATAGTGGATACTATGGCAAAACACGATGCCTTTATTCAGTCAGCTATAGAAAAATTGTCGAACAAGGATCTGAAAGACAAAATAATTAAACTCCGTGCTAATCTTCTTCAAGAGCCGGAGCTTCCAGAAGATCTCAAAGATTTTACTTATTATTCAAAAGACATAACAGAGGATATAGGTACTAGCGATACTTATAAAAAATCTTTTCTGGACAATACCCAAGGAGATATTCCAGACAAAGGAGAGAATATCATATTTGGTTCTTTTAATATTTCGAGCAAACAATTTAATCATTTAGCAACAGATAAGGTTAATAATGCTTCCTCGTGGGATGGTTTTGCACAGTATGATGTTGTTGCTCCAGCAGATATTTCTCTAGAAACTGGTGGGAAAATTCTTAGAGGTGGAGATGGTCCAACTAAGGCAGAAGCAATTGAGGCCGCGCTTAGCGATGCGGTTGCTTTTTTAGGTACTGAGATTGATTCTCAAAAAGAATATAATGCTACTAGTACCAGCATTGGGAATGATATAAAAATTGCTGATGATTTTTCCCATGGCACTGAAACAAAATCTATTCAATACATTAAAAACTATAAAGTGGTGGAGTATGAAGAACAAAAGCTTGAAGACTCTAACCATTCTTGGCACAAGGTAAAAGTTGAGATAGTAGTGGGCGTGCCGACTGAAAAAAATTAAAAATTCTCTTTAATTAAAAATTTACAAAAAAGATGAAAAAAATAAACTACAAACTTGAAACACTTTTATCCAACAGCAATCTTTCGGATGAAGATAAAAAAACAATGCGTGATTCTTTTGAAAAAATGGCAGAAGTAGATCAATTTACTTTTATTACCTTAATCAAAGATGACCATAGTAAACTTGAAACTGCCGTGCAATTTCTAAAAGATTTTGGTTCTTTAGAGGAATTTGACAGCAAAAAAAGTGAAGAGTATTTATTATCAACTGAGAAATAATAAATTTT
>JAYEHH010000029.1:0-33410 GCA_034716235.1 Patescibacteria group bacterium
AGATAGTAAAAAGTGAAAAGTCTAAAGTTATAAAACAGAAAGTAGAAACTTTATAAACTTTCAACTGATGGTCACTTTACAGACCTTACGAACTTTCAACTTTACAAACTTTACGAACTTTATGAACCTCCCAACTCTCAGTACACCACATCAACTTCTACTCTACCTTCTCGACTAGGTACATTCCTCGCCCAAAAAGGCCAGCAAGTTATTTCAGCTGTTTCCACTTGATCTAACAATTGAAGCTTTTCAATAGCATCTTCTCGTGAAAGACCTTGAATTTTATCATCAATCTCTTCAACATTCATTTTTTCTGCTCCGTATTGTTCCGCATGAACTTCCATACTAAACTCTCCCTCTTCATTGGTCTTAGAGTCTAGTATTTTAATCTCGGGAGACCCTAGAAAAATTTGATTTTTAGGAACTTGTTTAGCTAAGTAGAAATCAAGTAATTCCTCCAAATCGTTTTTACTATAAGCTAGCACTTTAGCAATTGCCTTGCTTTGAATTTCAAAAGTATCCGTTTGACTACCCACCGCTTTATTCAACTCTAGCTGAACATCTTCCAAAATAATTTTATCATCAATCGCTAAAGTTGAATTATGATGAGCAATTTCTTCTTTGGCCTTCTTTTGTAACGCCTTGCTCACTTCCTCCTTGGCTTTTTTAACATCCGCCTCAGTGATTGTTTTACTAGCTTGTTGATCTAATTCCTTAAAAGGCTCTTCTACCATGGCATAAATTTTTTCGTACCGAGCTCCTCCTCTTAATCCTGGAACTGTTAGTTTTTGTTGATTTATTTGATATTGATCACCTTCTTTATCGGCAACAATTTCTATGGTTGTTTTACCTGGGATAATTTTATCTCCTTTTTTAGTATATCCCGGGAGGCGAACGCTGGAAACACTTCGGAAAACAAGACCATCGTCTGTCATAAAACGAGTGTGAGCCACAAACACCTCAAGAGAACTTGAAAATTCGTTATAGACTGTAACATTCCCTCGAATTTTATTAGATTTATCCGTTACTAAAACTGGACCAGCCGCTTCAAAACTCATTTTTTCTTCAATTTCTTCCTGAACTTGTTTGCCCGGAATAATTTTATTTTTAAGATTTATTTTTTTCTCAGTTGCCATAACCTGAACATCAATATTGGCAACAATCAATTTTTTCTTAGGCACAATTTTTACCTCTGCTTTAGGTAAGATAAAAATCGCTGCCAAAGAAATTACAACTATTAATGCCAAAACAAAAAAGAAGAGTAAATTTACACTATTTTTAGGTAAAAAAATTCTTTTCTCAAATTGTCTTTTCCTTTTAAATCTCTTGCGAGAAAATATTTTAGCAACCAGATTAACAACCAGATTTCTAGAGATTAATAACAGCTCTGCCATTTTATTAACTTTTTTGACATTACCTTCTTTACTATTTTCTTTTGAAAAATCATTAGCCCCTAATTCGTTCTCTGCAAAATCTTTGGTTTGAACCGTCTGAGCTCCTCCTTTTAATCCACCTAAATCACTAAGTTTTCTATTTCTTTTAACTGAATTTACTGGCTGTTTTGGAAAAGATGAATTTAGCCCATCAACTGGGGTTCTAACAATATCAGCGGTATTAGGCCTTATATTCCTACCATTATTTTTTTCTCCTGAGAATGAATTAGGCACTGTAGCTGACGGTGGTTTTGAAGTCGGTGCTGGACGAGGATATTCTTCGAGAGGAATATCTCTGGGACTCTTTATTTGAGGAGGTGGCGCATCAACTTCGGTTATTTTTAAAACTTCTGCATTTAGTTTTTTGCTAGTATCAATACCCACTTTTCTCGCTAAAGATCTACACAAAGTATCCCTAGTGACAATAACTAATTGTTTGCCAATTTTTTCCGATTGGCTCTTTAGAATTTTTAAATTAACCACACCCTGCGACAAAAACGAGCGTCGAGGGACAACCAGTGCAATGTCACCAGCCGGAGTTTTTTTAATTCTTTCTATAATAGAAGTTATCTCTTCCTCAACCTCAACATAAATTGTCGTATGTTTATCTAACATAGTCTTAATTTTGAATCATTCTCACTGCTCTCCTAAGAATTGAAGAAATTACTTTTTCTTCTCCAGCAATATCAAGTGCTAAATTGGCTAAACTCATTGGGGTAACATCTTCTACATTTGATAGTTGGTTAGTAGCATCAACAATATTAACCACATCTCTAGGATAAATAAAGCTGATGTCCGGTTTTTTTGCAAAAGGCAAATCTTTCACCCAATTCCTACCCTCCAATGCTCTTCTAATTCCTAACAACTTGGAACCTCCTCCACATATTAAAATTCTAGAAGGAAGTAGGTCGGAAGATGAAAATTCTCTCAATGAAAGTTCTATTCCAGAAAGCCACACTTCACAATCACTCTTTAATATTTTTTCAATTCTTCTAGCAATATTTAAGCTGACACTATTTTGAGAATATTTAATTTTTATTCGTTCTGCTTCTTGAAAAGATAATCCTAATTCTGTAGCAATCCTTTTAGTAAATGCCCTCCCACCTAAAGCAAACATTTTAGTTCCTTCAATTCCACCTTCTCTTACCACTGCTAAATCGGTGGTTCCTCCTCCAACATCAATAAAAATTGCTGAAAATTCTGCAGCGTCCTCCATCCCAACACAACGAGCTACTGCATACGGCTCAGCCACAATTGAAAGAAGATCTAACCCCAATTCTGAAGCAATGCTTTGCAATGCCCCTAAATGAACCATGGGGGCATAAGCATTGAACACGCTAATAGAAACTTCCTTCCCCTGAAATTCTAAGGGATTCGTTACTCGATATCCATCAATTTTAACATCTACCACCGATGCATTAATTAATCTCACGTCAATTTCACTTTGTCCTGTCTCCCAAGCCAGCTGTTGCCTAATTTTATCAAAAGCTTTCCACTGGATTTTTTGCACAATATTTTTCAATTCCGGCATATCAATTTTGATTTTTGGCTTTACTCTTTCATAACAAACATTAGTAGTAGCCCCTTTTACTAATTCACCCGCAATACCAATAATACATTGTTGAGGCTGAACACCGGCTTCGTTTTCTGCAATAGAAATAGCTTTTTCGCAAGTTTCTATTACTCCGGTAATATCAGCTACCGCTCCCCCTGCCATATCTCCAGGATTTTGCCTAGCCTTTCCTGTCCCCTCCACAATACCTTTCCCTTCTTCATCGTCAATTTTAAAGATTAAGGCCTTGACTACTTCCGTACCAATATCAAGAGCTAAAGCATATTCATGATTTTTATGTTTTCCTTTAAAAATATTAGACAAAAAAAACGGGACCATTATGATTATTTTAGATGTTCCTTTGTTAAAATAAGTGAGCTATAAAGATTCTTTTTGTTCTAAATTCAACAGGAAATCAGTCTTTCCATTCCTCAGATCATTGATAATATTGTCTAATGACTCACTGTCTTGATTATATAATTTAATCTCTTCAAAATGATTCAAGGCTTCTCCTGTTTCACCTAATTTTGCCAAACAAATCCCCAATAAGTAGCGTGCGTTAGAATAGTCATGATGATCCTCTAAAACAGTTTCCAGGATAGGACGAGCTTTCACGCATTGATCGTTTTTATAATAATAGGTAGCCACACTAAATCCTGCTTGAGAATTACCAAAGAATGTGTTCCAATTCTCTTTAGCTTTTTCAAAAGCAGCCTTATTTTCACCCAACAAATCATAAGTAGCAACCAAAAGAAGATTAGCTCCAAAATGATATTTATTAACATCAATGGCCTTTTTTAAATTTTCCTCAGCAGAGAGTAAATACTCTCTGGTCTTCGGAGTAACTTCTGTTTTTTGTCCTACCACTGATGCCAAGGTTGTTTGGTAAAGACTAAAATATAGGTTGCCTAGTTGATAATATAAATCAGGATTATTTCGAGATAAATTCATGGCTTGCTTGTAGGCAATTAATGATTTATCACTAAAATTTTTATCTAGTCCACCCATTTCTTGATAAATCCAAGCAATATTTCTATAATTTTCAAAATCTTTGGGATTAAGTTCAATTGCTTTTTCTGCATAAATTACTGCCTTGCCAATATTATCAGAAATATATTTGGAGTCTTCGCCAGAAAGTTTGCCTCCTGCTTTATTTACTCTTTCTTGAGCAATACTCAGGGCAATTATAGATGCATTTCTGAAATAAAGATCTCTTTTTTTATCTAATTTAATGGCTTTCTCAATTTCACTTGATATCTCTGGCAAATCTTTTTCGGACGAATTTTTATCTAGAGCTTGCTGATAATGATAGGCTGCTAAATACCGTTTCCCAGAAATATACATTGAAACAATAAAGAATGACCCACAAATCACTGAAAGCACCGAAATAATAAAAGCAAACTTAGCAAAACCAAACCTCAAGGAAGTATTTTGCTTATTTTTCAACTTTCCAATTCCTGTAGAAAAAACAGAAGATACCGGACGATTTATGTCTATCACTGCTAAAGCAAACCACCAAAGAAAAATTAATAAAATATTATTTAGATAAAAAAAGCTAGCAACCGTTAGAAAGAGCCAAAAAATACTGACTGCCGTAACAGCAGTATCACCCCTCTTGTTTTTACCTAAAAAAATCGAGAAAGCATTGGCAATTGTAAATCGAGAAAGCACAAACAAAAGGAACAAATAAGCCATCAAGGTTAATAGCCCAGTGGTCCCAGCTAACAAAATAATATAACTGGCAGGTTTATTAATCCCCATTGAGGAAAATTGCCCTAAATCTGGTCTGAACAATTCATACTGATACGAAAAAGTATCTGGACCTGGTCCAAAAAATGGATCTTCTTTAATTGATTCATAGGCAATATTTATAGAATCCTTCGCTCCTAAAAGCATTTCATTAGAAGTAACTCCTGGGTTGAGAAGGGGCTTACCCAAGAGCAAGGTAACCAGCCCAAAAACGAAAACTAATCCCGGCAAAAGTACTGAACTATGTTTTATTTTCATTCTTTTTCTAGCCATTCCTATCGCCAGCATTAAACCAGAAGCTAAAATAAAAATAATCCAAACTCCTCTATAGAAAACAGAAGCTAAAAACACTAAGTAGGTAAGTATAAAAACTAAATAAATCCAAGAATGAAGTTTCTTGGTGGAAAAAATAGCTAGTCCTCCAGCCAAAATGGCCAGTCCTGCAAAATAAATAGCACTAGCAGTAAAAGTACCAACGGTATTTATAGAACGATTCTCTAATTTATGTAATTCAATAATATGAATACCCCAAATTTGGAGAGTAGCATAAATACTGGCTATAGCTCCTGCCAGTAATGTAACAAATAATAACTTTTTAACACTTTCTCTGGAAGAGATATTGTTAGTTACAATAAAGAAATACAGAATACAAATAACCAAAATAAGTAAAGAAGAGCTTTCACCACCAGCATAGCCCCAAAAACTACGATCAGGATAAATAGATAACATCCCACTTAAGGCATACGCCAGCAAAAAAATAGTAATCGGAACAAACAAGAAACTTCTTTTAATTTCAATTTTATCGGTAACAATTATTTTTACTAACCAAAAAATCGTTGCCATTCCTACTAGCAAGGAAAAGATAATTTCTTTGGGAAATTCTAAGGGACTAGGAGTGATAGGAATTAAGAGCAGAGGGGCAATAAACAAAACAGCATAAATGCAAAAATGAATTCCCTGATCTAAGAAGTTGACTAATCTTTCTTTGTTTGTAGCTGAAGAAACTTGCCCCTTGCCAGCTCCTTTCTTATTTTTCCTATTTTTTGAATAAAGAAAATCAAGTACAGACAGCTTTCGATTGCCACCTTTTGTTTGTTTTTTTCTTCCTGCGCCCCCTCCACCAATCCTAGAAAAGAAACTCTTAAGAGCTTTTATCTCTGGTAGCTCATTAACTGCATAATCTTCCTTCTTTCTTTTTAATCTATTTTTTTTCTTCTTTCTTTTTTTACTTGTTTCTGTTTCCCCATCCGTTTGCCTCTCTTTGAGAACTTTTTTTCTTTCTTTTAAATACTCTTTTATTTCTTTATCTCTTTTTTTCATAATTAAATTAAAACTATTATAACGAAAATAATACGTTATGTTTTTTGTATTTTTATCTTATCCTTTTTATGGATACTGTTCAATCCCTAGAAATAATATTTCCTAGAAGCAATTAGCCACCGCTCTAGATACCCTATCATCTATTACTTTGGGAATAATTTCAAATTGAGTTGGGGTTTTGACTAAAAACGCTAAGCTTTTAGCAATATTAATTTTAATTTCATCTGTAATAAGTGTCGTTCTTTTAGTTAAGGCTCCTTTAAAAATTCCCGGAAACACCAATGCATTATTGATTTGATTAGGATAATCACTCCGACCGGTAGCAATCACTTCTGCCTTTCCATCTTTAATTTCTTCAGGCATAATTTCTGGCACTGGATTAGCCAAGGAAAATACAATCGCTTTTTGGTTCATAGCTTCAACACTATCTCGATCAAGAAGCCCTGCTCGAGAAACACCTACAAAAATATCTGCTCCCGCCAGAGATTCTTTCATACCGCCTTTAAATATTTCTAAGTTTGTTTGTTCGGCTATTTTTTCTTTCATTTTGTTCATACCATCCCGTTTTTTATAAAGAGGACCCTGAGAGTCATAAACAATAATATTTTCAAAACCGTATTTTAAAAGCAATCTGGTGATGGCAATTCCAGCTGCTCCCGCTCCCGATATTATTGTTTTTACTGAGCGAAAATCTTTCTTCGTCCATTTTAAAGCATTAATTAGCCCCGCTAACACAACAATGGCTGTACCCCATTGATCATCATGAAATACGGGAATATCTAGACTTTTTTTTAACTTCTCTTCAACAAAAAAACAATTGGGAGCAGCAATGTCTTCTAAATTTATTCCTCCAAAACCAGGAGCAATCGCTTCAACAATTTTAACGATTTCTTCGGGATCTTGAGTGTCCAAAACCAAAGGTACCGCATCTACTCCTGCTAACTCTTTAAATAAAATAGCCTTAGCCTCCATGACAGGAAGAGCTGGAGTAGCACCTAGATTTCCCAATCCTAAAACAGCACTACCATCAGAGACAATAGCCACACTTCTACTTTTCCAAGTAAAATCGTAAGCTTTTTGCTTATCTTTAGCAATCGCCTCGGAAATCTTAGCTACTCCGGGAGTATAAACTTCTGTTAAATTTTCAGTGGTTAGTTTAATTTTTGAGCTAACTTCTAACTTGCCTCCTTGACTAATTTTTAAAGCAGGATCCATAGAGATAAAATTAAAATTTAGATTTAAATTTGTATAATATTATTCTAAAACAGCTTTAATCCTTCTAATGCCGGCGCTACTGCTACCCTCTTTGATGATTTTAAATCGATCCAGTTCTCCTGTTTTTTTTACATGCGGACCACCACAAATTTCCTTAGAATATTCGCCGATAGTATAAACTTTCACTTTTGTTGAATATGTATCATCAAACACCCCTTCGGCTTGTTGTTTTCTCGCTTCATTCAAGCTCATTTCTTCCATTTCTATTGTAACATTCTTGTCAATAATTTGATTAACAAAATCTTCTACCATCTTTTTTTGTTCCTCTGTTAATTTCTCAGGATGAGAAAAATCAAATCTTAAACGCTCCTCATTAATATTGGAACCCTTTTGAGAAACATGTTCTCCTAAAGTTTTTTTCAACCCTGCCAACATTAAATGAGCTGCTGTGTGCAACTTAACAGTTTGGTTTTTAGCGTTAGCCAAGCCTCCTTTAAATTTCTTTTTCATTCCTTGTCGAGAAACCACTTTATGCCGTTTTAATCTCTGCTCAAAATCTTTCCTGTCTACATCCATCTCTCTTTCACTGGCCAGCTCTTCTGTCATTTCTATCGGAAAACCATATGTTTGATATAAATCAAAAGCTACTGCCCCATTTATTTTTAAGTTATCGGCTTCTTCTGCTCGAGCAATCTCTGCAAATTTTTTCAGTCCTCGCTCTAAAGTCTTACCGAATTTCTTCTCTTCTTTTTTAATTTCCTTAAAAATTAAAGTTTTTTTCTCTAAAAGCTGAGGGTAAGTTTCTTGAAAGTTCTCAATTACCACTAAAGCAATACTTTCTAGTAAGCCCGGGCTATAAATAAAATCTTTCTCTTTTACAATACGAACACTCCTAATGTGTCGAATGGATCTTCTTAATAATCTCCTCAAAATATATCCTTGCCCAAGGTTAGAAGGAGTTACTCCGTCAGCTACAATAAACACGATGGCTCTTAAATGGTCCGCAATAATCCGAATTGATTTATCTAAATCAGGATCAACTCCATATTTTGTCAAAGTAATTCTTTCAATTTCTTTAACAATGGATAAAAACAAATCCGTTTTGTAACCATCAAACTCACCTTCAGTAATAGAAACAAGTCTCTCTAGCCCTATCCCAGTATCTACATTTTTATTATTCAGTGGTTTATAAATAAAAGTTGTCTTTCCATTTTTTTTCTTAACAAGCGTCTTGTTATATTCCATAAAAACATTGTTCCCAAGCTCAACAAAATTACCATCATTAAAGCCAGGACGTTCTTTGGAAAAATCTGGTTTTCCTTTCCCTGTGTAATAAAACATCTCCGCATCCGAGCCACAAGGACCAACTTCTCCTACTGGACCCCACCAATTATCTTTTTCTCCTAAAGGAAAAATCTTGAATTCGCTTTCCTCTAATGGTTCATCTTTTCCATAAATTAAAGCTTTGATCCCAGCCTTAGCAAACTGCTTTCGCCAAATCATTGCCGATTCTTCATCATAAGCAATCTTTCCTTTTCCCTCAAAAACAGAAACATAAATATTTTGGGGGTCTAACCCTAACCATTTTTTATCCGTTAGAAATTCATAACTCCATTCAATGGCTTCTTTTTTAAAATAGTCACCCAGCGACCAACTGCCCAACATTTCAAAAAAAGTATAATGGGTAAAATCTCCTACTTCATCTATATCATCGGTTCTAATACATTTTTGAAAATTAACCAGCCTTTTCCCCAATGGATGCTCTTTCCCTTTGAGATACGGCATTAAAGCTTGCATGCCAGCCGTTGTAAAAAGCACCGTTGAATCATTCTCAGGTACCACTGAAGCAGAAGGAATAATTGTATGTCCCTGATTCTTGAAAAAATCTAAATATTTTTTTCTAATTATGTCAGTCTTCATGGCCCTAAATTAATTAATTATCTCTGCCCTCAATGGTAACTTTCTTCAATTTCTTCTCAGCAGCCATAAGCTCTCCTTGAAAAAATTTCACCTCTTTATTGATTTTGAAAATTCGATCTTTGTCTTGTCTCAGTTCAAACTTATCTCTTTTTAATTCCTTGTTAAATCTTTTAAGTTTTTTTTCTAGCTGAAGAATATCGTTTGTTCTATCAGCTATAACTTTTTTGGCAAGTCTAATTTTATTTTCAAGATCTGCGTTTTCTGTATCTCTGCGATCTAAATCTGCCTTAAGATTATCTCTGCGACTACTATAGTTTCTTATTAAATTCTCTCTAGTAATTCTTGCTTGACGACGTTCTGCATTTATCTCGTCAGTTTCAGAAGTATTAGGACCAGCGTTAGATTTATAATTGTCCATAAGAAAAAGTTATGCTTTATCTATAAATTGAGAAATTATTTCTTAATCCTACCTTATTCTATCACTCCTCCAAAGATTAAGACACCCCCTTGATCATATAAAACTGCTGTTTGTCCTGGGGTAACTGCCCGTACCTTATGTTTCAAATTAACTATCACTGTTTCGGCTGAAATAAAATTAAGACTGGCTACTTGTTCTCCTTCTTGTCCGTAGCGAATCTTCAAATAAAGATTGGCTCTAAATTCTTGTCCTGATTTACTGGCTTTCTCTAAAAATAGAAACTTCTTCTTGGCACTACGTTGAATCCTAATCCTAATTTTACTTTTAAAAAGTTCTGGATCGTCACCAATATTTGAAATTCTTAATTCATTTTTAGAATAATCTTTTGCAATAATAAAATAGGGACCGGCATCTCCTATTTTGATGCCTTTCCTTTGACCGATGGTATATTTAGCCAACCCTTGATGTTTCCCAACAACTTGTTGATCTTGATTAACAATATTTCCCGGTTTTTCAATAATATGTTGTTCAAGAAAATCACCGGTTGGACCTTGTAAAAAACACAGCCCCTTGCTACTTTCTCTTTTCGTAAAATGAGGGAGCCCCGACTTATAAGCGATTAATTGAACTTCTTTTTCTAAATACTCACCTAGCGGAAATTTGCATCTGCGGATAGTAGCACTACTTAGCCTGTTTAAAAAATATGATTGATCTTTAAAAGTATCTTTAGCCCTTTTAATAAACCATTTCGTCTTTATCCGACTCCCCTTAAACTTCGCCCTTACTTTTACTTTTCTAGCATAATGACCCGTAGCCACTTCAGAAATTCCTAGACTGTCTGCCAAAGCAATCAATTCTTTAAATTTCACCTGTTTATTACAAACAACACAAGGATTTGGTGTTTTACCTTTCTTGTGTTTATTTATAAAGTCGGTAATTACTTTTTCAGTAAATTCTTTATGTACATCAACTATCTGCAATTTAATCCCTAACTCTTTGGCAATTACTTTACTTTTTTCAAGAACTTGCGATGAAGCAATTGAATTATTCTGATCTATCGCTAGAGGAAAGAGAAAATGCACCCCCTCGACTTTCCAGCCTTCTTTCTTCAAAAGCAGAGCAACCACACTAGAATCTACACCCCCAGAAAGTGCCACTAAAATTCTTCTTTTTCTTCTTTTAAAGACATTGCCGAACATTAATCCTCCTTTCTTTCTTTACTATTTTTTTCCGGAGTAGAACTTTCTGCCGTTTTCGTATTATTAGAATCTTTATCGTCAGTTTTAACCGCTTCTTTAATAAGTTGATTTAAGCCAATTAGGTCTACCTTCTTTTTTATTGAGACCGGTTTTCTCTTCTGAGTTTCCTTTAATGACATAGGAGCTATCTTTTCTGAGACGGGTTTATCCATGTCAGTTAATTTTGCTCTTTGTCTTCTAATCTTTTTAAGACAATCTTGACAATAAGTACCCCTAACCCCATCAGGCTTAAAGGGAACTTCTATTTGTTTACCACATTCATCACAAGTTGCCTTAAACATTTCTTTGGTTTGACTGTTTTTCCCATCCGTTGAAGTTGCAGAAGTTGATTCAGCTTGTTTCTCATTTTGGATTCTTCCTCCATCAATTCTTTCATGGGTTGGCTTGTTTTTTTGATTCCCTTTATTTTGTTGAGCATCTACGATTAAATTACCACTCCAGCGAGCAATTTTTTCTTCTACTTTTTTTCGTGACTGACCGTATCTTTCTCTAGACACTCGAATTATTTTATCAGGTTCTGCATCTTCTCCGGGACTGACAGGGGCTAAAGTAGAGGCTGAAAAAGCATCTCCTGCCACTCCGTCAATCATAAGTTTTAAGTAGACATGATATTTGGGCAAGTTTACTAAGTCATAAGGGAACACTACTGGCTCAAACTCTTTAGCTACTAATTCTGCATCTTCTGCTCCAATCCTGAAACTAATCATTGTCCCGACATTACCAAAAATAGCATCCCGCATATAGGTATTTCCATCATTTACTAATTGGCTAATATACTGGTGAGCCATAATAAGATTCAACCTATACTTTCTAGCTTCTGATAAAATATTGGCAAAACTTTCAGTAGCAAAATTTTGAAATTCATCTACATAAAGATAGAAATCTTTCCGATCTTGTTCGGGAATATCTACTCGCTCCATGGCTGCTAATTGCAACTTAGTCACTACCATGCCTCCTAAGAGTTGCATAGCTTCTTCACCAATTTTTCCTTTGCTCAAATTCACTATTAATATTTTCCCCTCGTCCATAATCTCCCTCATCCTAAGAGTAGACTTAGCTTGACTTATAATATTTCTAATAAGCGGTGTAGCAACAAACTGACCTACTTTGTTTTGGATAGGTGCAATTGCCTCTCCCACATACCGCTCATTCCACTTAGCAAATTCATTAACCCAGAAACTTTTGACGATGGGATCTTTAACTTTATTTAAAACCTTATTACGAAATTGTTTATCGGCCAACATTCTGTTAATCCCTAGCATGGTAGAACCGGGATAATCTAAAAGAGCTAAAATGGTGTAATTTAAAATATGTTCCATTCTAGGGCTCCAAACATCTGGCCATATTTTCTTAAAAACTCCCATCATCCCTGAGGCAACCAAGTGTTTGTGCTCATCGTCAACGGTTTCCAGAACATTAAAGGCAACCGGGTACTCCATATCGGATGGATTAAAATAGACAATATCATTCAAGCGTTCTTTGGGAATAAAGCTAATCAATTCTTCTGCTGTATCTCCATGAGGATCAATGTAGGCCACTCCCTTGCCTGCTCGAATATCTTGAATCACCATTGTTTCCAAGAGGTTGGTTTTCCCCATGCCTGTTTTTCCTAGTAAATACATATGCCTACGACGATCGTCTTCTTTTATACCGAAAACTTCTTCCTTGTCTCGAAAATTAGTTTTAGCAAATAGAGTAACCATAATTAATTAGAGTTGGTTGGTAAATTGGTCGGAGCAGCAACTTTTTTAGCTGCCACCCTAGGGGTTTGAGCGGCCTTAACTGAAACATCAGGGAAGTGCCAAAGGCTAGCAATTTCTTCTGTATTTAAAATATGAGACTTGCCCGTAAATTGTCGCCTTTTCAGTACTTTTAATAGCCTCCTTTTTGCATAATCATTCCTTCTGTCTGTAAACCAATAAGCAAAACTGGTAATATATGGTTTATAAACAGTGAGCTCATTTAAATCATTGGTGGCAAATTGGTTTACAGCACCCATCATAGCAGAGATATTTTTAGGTTTAAAGTTTTCTTCTCTGGCTATATAAATAGCTGAATATTGAGATCGAAAACTTCTTTTGGAAATATTTCTTTCTATTGCCTTAAGTGAATCTTGCTCTCCTGGCGAAAGTTTAAGCATGGGAGAAACTTTATCAGCATCTTCAGCAGAAACAGTTTCCGGATATTTAAAAGCCGCCTGGAGTGTCTCTTTTGGGAAAGATAGTAAGTCTTTCATTATTTGTTTTCCTAAAACATTCTTCTCCTTATACCCTCCTCTATCAAGAATCCGCTCTACTTCCTGCTGAGCCTCATCATACCAAACATGAGCTTGAACAGGCTCCATTAACAATTGATACCAAATAAATTCTCCTGGTCCTAAATCACTAAGCACTTCCATATAAGAAGCAATGGGATCAATCATAGTACCTGTTACAGAATCCTGAAATTCAGGATAGGTCCTAATAGGATATGCATCATTTTTTGTTGGAGCAAAGATTGTCCCCCAAACTTTCCAACCATTGTCTACGGCATTGTCGGGCACTAAATCTACATAATCTTCTCCCAATACTTCAATTTCTGCCTCTGGATATTGAGCATAAATATGTGATTTAAAAAAATCTACTTTTCCCGCTAAAAGGCGTACTCCATAATAAATTTTTCCTTCAGTACCAATTATTTCAAGCGAGGCATAGTCTGGTTTAATCCCTAGCACTAAAGTATCCATAAAATTTCTTACATTCCCATATAATGTCCAGAATCCATGCAAAACATTCTCCATTAATTTAGGGCTTCTTTCTTCTTCTCGCGGAACTCTGATGGTTAAAATGGCATATTTATTTTCAGTAGCATATCTAAACCCGATATCATACATCCAAAGATCATAAAGAACTCTAAATAAAATAACCGGTAAAAATATCCACCACCAATGACTGGCAAAAATAAAAACACCCTGCCACCAATAAGCGGTAAAATCAAGTAAATCTTTGAAGTGAACTACTAAAGAATCCATTGTTGTTATGTCCCTTCTTCTTCTAGGGCAATATTTAAATTTTTAACTATTTTACTGGCCAGTCCTGGTTTTTCTTTAAGAGAACGCCTGGCTGCTTCCATCCCTTGCCCAAGTTTTTCATTACCAAAAACATACCAAGACCCACTTCTTTCAACAATCTTATACTCCACTGCCATATTTACTAAATCACCTGCCCAAGAAATCCCTTCATTGTACATTATATCAAACTCCGCAGTTTGAAATGGTGGAGCTACTTTATTCTTAACGACTTTGGCTTTTACTCTATTCCCAATTACTTTTTCTCCCTGCTTTATTTGAGCTGCTCTTCTCACCTCTATTCTCACAGAGGAGTAAAACTTTAAGGCATTACCTCCGGTGGTCGTTTCTGGGTTACCAAAAAATACACCGATTTTCATTCTAATTTGATTGATGAAAATAATAGTCGTATGACTTTTAGCAGAAATAGCTGTTAATTTTCTTAAAGCTTGCGACATTAATCTAGCTTGAAGACCCATGTGAGAATCTCCCATCTCTCCTTCTATTTCAGCTTTAGGAGTTAAGGCAGCTACTGAATCAACGACAATAACATCTACTCCACCAGACAGTACTAAAGTCTCAACAATCTCTAGCGCTTGCTCACCAGTATCTGGTTGAGAAATTAGAAGTTCGTTTATATTAACTCCAATTTTTTTAGCATAGGGAGGATCTAAGGCATGTTCTGCGTCAACAAAGGCAGCTGTCCCGCCTCCTTTTTGGCAATTAGCTACAATGTGCAATGCCAAAGTAGTTTTACCTGACGATTCGGGACCATAAACTTCAATAACGCGCCCCTTAGGTACTCCACCTATTCCTAAGGCATAATTCAAAGAAATAGAACCCGTTGAGATTGATTCCATTTTAATTTTTCTGGCATCCCCTAATTTCATAATCGCTCCTTCACCGTATCTATCTTTGATTGTCTTAACTGCTGATTCTACCGCAGCTTTATTACGAGCATTTTTCTTCTCCGACGATTTATTTACTTTCTTAGAATTGTTTTTTCTTTTTGTTTTTTTTCCTTTTGTGGTCCCCTTTTTGTTTACATTTTTTGTAAAAGGTTTCCCTCTTTTCCCAACCATCTTCTTACTAGGCATAGTGTTTATTTAATAATTAATTTGCAAAAGATTGAGTTAATAAATCTATTCATCTAAAAATAAGAATTATTCACTACAATTTTATGCTTTGCTATTTATAGTCTAACATAAAATTCTAAAATTAAATTAAAATTAAAATTAAAATTAAACTAATGAATTAATAACTCAAGGCCTAAACACTCTCTCTGCTCGCTCATTCGTTTCTCCAAAAATTTTTAAATCTTCCTGGTCCTCTGTAAAGTATATCCCATTTGCTTTGCTCACAATGACAGTTGTTGCTTCCTTTATCTCTAAGGTTTTTTCACTATGAGCTGCTAAAGTTTCAGAAAAATTATTCGAAGAATCCTTAACTTCCAACCAAATAGGTTCACTATCTGTTTTCAAATGAATGATTTTATTTTTAGGAGCTATATCTACTACTGCCTGAGCTAGTTCATAATTCACCGTAATCTTTTTTTCTATAACTTTGCCAAATTTATTTTCTGCTCGTACTTCTATTTCGTTTATTCCTCCCATTAATGTTATTTCCGTTGCAAACATCCCCTGATCATCTAAGCCAATTTCTTGACCATTTATTTTTAAAACTGATTCTTGACTGGCTTTCCCCGCTATTTTCAATCTTTCATTTTCTACAGTTTTATTTTCCAAAGGTTCTGTTATCTCTAAAACTGGAAGTTCGGAAAAATTTTCAGCAACTCTAAAAAAATAAATCACAATAGCCGATACTACCAATATCAATGCTCCTCCTATAAACAATTCTGGGGTAATTACAAATCTGGGAATCAAGTTTCGCCATTTTTTCTTTTCTTTTTTAATTCTGGGACCCTGTTTAGTTATTTTCTTTTGTTGTTGGTAGATTGCTATAACCTCATCTTCATCTAATTCCAACAATTTAGCATAGTTTCTTAAAAATCCTTTTATGTAAACATCTGGGGGAAGTTCTTCATAATAATCCTGTTCAACATTGATTAAATAATCTTTTCCTACTCTTAAAATACCAGCCGTTTTTTCTAAAGTTAGCCCGGCTTTCTTTCTTTCTTCTAATAAGAATTCACCAAGAGTTGCCATTGTAAATACCTTAATAAACTTACATAAATACTCAACTGAATACTCTAGCCCATTAAATCATCAAGCATTCCAGTTATCTCTTTTCCCCTGATCGGACATGTCATCTTGATAATCAGTTTCTTCTTCTTTACTGGCAAGAATTTCTCTTGGTTTAGCTCCATTATAGGGACCGATTATTCCTTCTTCTTCTAGCATTTCAATAAGTCTAGCTGCTCTAGCATAACCAACTCTTAATTTTCTTTGCAAAAGAGTGGCGGAAGCTTTTCTGTTTTCAATAACTACTTCTTTAGCTGGTTGAAATAATTCATCATTATAGTCATCTCCACCATTTTTTCCCTCAGGAATTCCACCAGAAAGTCCAATGCTTTGAAAATCAGAGAGTGATCTCGCCTGTACTATTTCTTCATCATAGTCAGCTACGCTTTGTTTCTTCAAGAAATTCACTACTTTTTTCACCTCACCATCTTTAATATAAGATCCTTGAATCCTTTTGGGCTGACTAGCTTCTCGCGCCAAATAAAGCATATCACCTTTGCCCAAAAGTTTTTCAGCCCCTGCCATATCCAAAATTGTTCTAGAGTCTACTTGGGAAGCAATTTGAAAAGCGATTCTGCTTGGAATATTTGCTTTAATTAGTCCGGTAATAATTTCCACACTTGGTCTTTGAGTGGAAAGAACTAAATGGATACCAACCGCTCGCGCTTTTTGAGCAATGCGAACAATTAAAGCTTCCATATCTTTTCCATGGCTAATCATTAAGTCGGCCATTTCATCTATTACAATAACTATGAATGGGAGCTTCCCTGTTTCTTCGGAAGGAGCAGTATCAGCGTCCTTGGCTTCATCGGAATTTATACCTTCTTCTTTTACTTTAATATTAACCTTTACTCCCTCTTTTTCAATCTTTTGGTTATAAGTTTGAAGATCACGAGTTTCAGATTCTTGCAAGATTTGATAACGTCGTTCCATTTCCGCAATCACCCACTTTAAAGCATTCACTACCTTGTCGAGATCAACAATAACAGGGGTAAGTAGGTGAGGGATATCATTATAGACTGAAAGTTCAACTCGTTTAGGATCAACTAAAATAAGTTTTAAGTCATCGGGAGAATATTGAAAAAGTAAACTGTTAATTAAACAAGTAATTCCGATACTTTTACCTGCTCCCGTTGAACCAGCAACTAAAAGATGGGGCATGTCTGCTAAATTAGCATAAACATTATGACCAGCAGTATCTGCTCCCAGCCCAATCATCAGCTTGCCTTTCTGAAAAAAATGAGCATCTTCCATAAGATTTCTTAAATGCACCAAGGCAAATTTCTTATTAGGAATTTCTATCCCTACTAAAGATTTTCCTGGAATAGGAGCCTCTACCCTTATGGGATGAGCGGCCAAAGCCATTGAAAGATCATTTTGCAAAGCCACAATTTTTGCAATTTTTACTCCTTCCGATGGATGCACAGCATATTGAGTAACCGTAGGCCCCACTTTAATATCAATTACTTCTGCGTCAATACCAAAACTATCAAGAGTTTTTTCAATTATAGCAGCGTTTTTCTCCACATTACCCCCCTGCGGTTTTCCAACAATTTTTTCTAAGAGAGAAATGGGTGGCAATTTCCAATTAGAAACTATATTTTTATTCTCTGTAGTCTTTAAAACAGCTTTATTGCTAGACTCTCCAGCTTGTAAAGTCTCGCTATTTTTATCAGTCTCGGTTTCATTGTCTTTTGAAACATCTTCATGTTTCTTTTTTCGTTGCTCAACCGCTCCTTTTATTTTAGCAAATAAATTTAATTTTTCGTTCCTTATTTCAACTCGGTCATCAAGATCGTCCTTCAGGGCAAGGGTAGAACTTTCATCATCTCTTTGAAAAATTTTAGCCAAATAAGAATTGAAGGTCATTAATATTCCGACAATAACGAAAGCTACCAGAATTATGCTTCCAGCATAAATTCCAACTGTTTTTAGAGCGATAGAGGCTAAAAAGAAACCAATAAAACCACCGCCACCGCCAGCCCGAATTACCTCTTTCATCTCCTCACCTTCATAAAAAATATGCATTAATCCCAACATACCTAGAACAATAAGCATTAAACCAACCCAAAGAGTGAGATAGGTTTTTCCTTTTAATCTTTTAAAATAAGTTATAGAAAGAATAAGCAAGCCGATTGGTAGGAAAAAACGACCATTACCAATAATTTTAGAAGTAATTTTCGTAAGTAAGTCTCCCCCTCCACCTGCCAAACCAAAAAAAGACAGGACTAAAACAATCGTTAAGGTAAGAAGAACAATGGCAAAAATAGTTTTCTTAATATTAGGATCTAGATCAGAAAAAGAAGATTGTTCTTCTTCCAATTCTTTGTCTCTTTTTCTCTTATTCATTTTAGACATTTAAAAAATCACTAAATTATATATTAATTATGGATACGCTAAGCTTGCTATTTAAACTAGTTATTCCAATGATTAAAATCAACTTTAGCTAAAGAAGGGACCACTTCAGTTAAAGTAGTTTTAGGCTCTTCTAGGTCAACCAATTCTTTATTTATAATCCTCAAAAGAAGATAGGCCGTTAAAACTATTATTATACCCGCTAAAGCACTAAACATAGTTTGCTTGGCGTTAGCAACGGCTGCCGTGTTACCTGCTGAAATAAGATATTGAAATCCTCCTATCATAAACATCACCGCCCCTAAAGCTCCAACTATCATAGAGATAAATTTATAGAGCTGGCTAACATAGGCTGAGGCATCGTTTCCTTGCCTTTGAACCGGTATCCCTATTTCGGGTTCCCAAACATCAGCTTGAGCAGCAGCTTTAACTTCCTGTGTTCTCAAAGAAAAAACCGACACCATACAAAAGAATAACATTGAAGTTATGAATAATATTTTAACTGTTTTTGATGTTGATGCTTTCATTTTATAAACCTATTTTTATTTTTAGCTTTAAGACAAAAAGTAATTTTATTACTTTCATTTATTATACCAAAGAAATATCTACTTGGCGATTTTTATATCTTTACTCATGCTTTTCAATCTGAAAGAAGAGCAGTTTTAATTTATCTCTGCGCCAATCAATCCCTCCTTTTTGACAAGCAATAGAAATTTGTTGATTAACAGTTTTTACTCCTTTTAAATTAGGTAATTCTTTAAGCCTGGGTGATGGATGGGACTCGCCACGTCATCCGACGTGGCATCATATCGGATGATATGATGAACCCGTAAGCTTGGGTGATGGATGGGACTCGCCACGTCATCCGACGTGGCATCATATCGGATGATATGATGAACCCGTAAGCTTGGGTGATGGATGGGACTCGCCACGTCATCCGACGTGGCATCATATCGGATGATATGATGAACCCGTAAGCTTGGGTGATGGATGGGACTCGAACCCACGACAGCCGGGACCACAACCCGGGGCTCTACCAACTGAGCTACCACCACCATAAATTTAAAGTATCAAAGAAAAGGGTAAACATCAAGGAATTGTAAATTATGACAGTATATTCCTTGATTGAGAATTGAGAATTGAGAATTTCTTAGCTACTTTATGAACTTTATAGACTTTATAGACTTTATGAACTGTATGAACTTTCCTCCAGCAACTTCATGGTTAATCCCATCGGCAACCCAATTACGCTGTCCCTGTTTCCATCAATTCGTTCAACAAAAGGTTTTAACAACGAATGATTAACAGCAAAACCTCCAGCACAAGTAAAAGCGATTCCGTCTTTAATAAATTTTTCAATAACTTTTTGAGGAATTTTTTTGAAATGCACTTCTGCGATATCCACTCCTTCTACTTTTTCTTGAGTAACCGTATTAGTTACTACTACCGCGGTGATGGACTGGACAGGATGAACGGAATAACTTTCTAAAAATCTTTGAGCTTCTTGCGTATCTTTTGGTTTCTCTCTGAGTTCACCCTCGCAAACAACGACTTGGTCTGAAGTAACTAAAATAGATGGTTGTTTAATTTTCTTTAATAATGGTTTGGCTTTAGCTCTAGCAATTAATAAAGGAAGCAATTCGTAATTGTCAGAACGGATTGCTTTTTCATTAATATCTGCTTCCATAATATCAAATTTATAACCGGCATTTTCTAAAATTTCTTTTCTCCACTTTGAGCTAGAACCAAGAATAAGTTTCATGTTTTTATTTATAAATTCCTTGCCGATGACCAATATAAATGACAACAATCAACAACTGTTTTTTAATTATTGTATAAATAACTCGATATGGCCAAACACGCAACGAATAATAATTAGCATACTCTCCCTGCAATTTTTTGCCTGCTAGAGGATTATTAATTAATTGAGCAATGGTTAAATTAATCTTTATCCTATTTTTTTGCGGTAATTTTGCGAGCTCTTTTTCTGCCTTTGGTTTGAATCTTATTTGATATTGCATTCTCTCTGCCATTTTTACTAATTAAAGTAAGACCATCCTTAGCTAAAATCTCTTCTAGCGTTGTATAATTATGCAGTTTATTATTTTTAAAATCTTTTTCAAATTTTTTAATATCCTTATTTAAATCAGGAAAATCTTTCATAATTTCTAGAGTTTCTTGCCAAGAATCAAATTCACCAGCAGACATCACTACTGCCTTTGGCTTACCACGTTTAGTCAACAAAAACTTAGTGCTATTTTTCTGAGCTTGATCAGCAATTTTAAACAAATTTTTTCTAGCCTCAGTAATTGACAAAATGTTTTGTAAATTCATATTTTTTATTTAATACTATATGTACATAATAACGTACGGTATTAATTTCGTCAAATTGTAGGCAAGTATTTTACCCAGCTATTCTCAAATATTTACGGAGTTAATCTATTAATCCCTCGATATACAAATGAGGCTTCTCGGATACTGGCTAGATTAAGGAATTTCATCACCATTCTGGCGGGACCCATCCCAATACCTCCATGAGGAGGACAACCATATTTAAAGAAATTGAGGTAATGTTTAATAGATTCTTCGCTCATACCATTCTCCATCGCCTGCTTTTTCAATACTTTGTAGCGATGTTCTCTTTGAGAACCAGTAGCAATCTCAATCCCATTCCATAAAATATCAAAACTTTTAGTAACTTTCGGCCTGTCCTCAATACGCATGTGATAAAATGGTCTAATATCAATAGGATATTCTGTAACAAATACGAACTCACTTTTTGCTTTTTTTAGAATATGGGCCGATAGAGCTTTTTCTTCTTCCTGATTAAGATCCCCACTCTTTTCACTTTTTACACCTAATTCTTTAAGCACTTTTTTGGCCTCCTGCATAGTAATTCGCGGAAAAGAATCTTGAGGGATGACAACTTCCCTTTCATAGTATTTCTTTATAGCTTCTCCATGTTTTTCTTTCACTGCTTTTATGATATGAGCAAACATTTTCTCTACCATTTTCATAATGTCTTCATAAGACTCAATAAAAGAGATTTCAGCATCATAGCCAGTAAATTCAGTCCCATGGCGAGAGGTAAAAGAAGGCTCCGCTCGAAAAACAGGCCCTACTTCAAAAACTTTTTCCAGACCAGCAGCCATAGCCATTTGTTTGTAAAATTGTGGAGATTGAGCTAAATAAGCCTTGCGATTAAAATAGGGAAGTTCAAAAAGTTCAGCCCCTGACTCACTAGGAGCACTCATCAATTTAGGAGAATGAATTTGTAAAAAATCATTTTGGAGAAAATATTCCCGCATAGCTCGTTCCATTTCAGTCCAAACCTTAAAGATCAATTGTCTTTTTGGTTTCCTGATATCCAGCCAACGCCAATCCATTCTTTTGGTTTGAGCAGTTTCCTTTTTAGTTTTCTCTGCGACAGGAATAGGAAGTTCTGGATCGGCTTGAGATAAAACTTTAATATCTTCCACTTCAATTTCTACTCCTCCCGGAGCCTGCTTTTCCTTTTTCGCTTTTCCGGCAATTTCCACTACTGATTCTTGAGATAAGTCAGTAGCTAATTTAAAAACTGCATCGTTTTTTTTAAGAATAACTGTTTGAATAATCCCAGAAATATCTCGAACGAGGAAAAATCGAATGCTCCCTAAGTCTCGAACGGTATTAATCCAGCCTAGAATTTTTACTTTTTCGCCAGTTTGTTTTTTAACATCGATTATTTTTGTTCTATCCATTGATCAATTTTAATAATTATTTAGATTTAATAAAAATAAAAAACCGTTCTAATAAACCTGCTAGAAATCTAACAGAGTTACAAGGACGGTTTTTAGCCGTGGTACCACCTTATTTTACTTAACCATTACTGGCTAAGCCTTATACCATTTAAGGTTTTACGCTGTAACGGGCGTACCCGTGAGTTTCTACTGGTTCAAATTAAATTTGAACTTTCTTTCCCAAGCTCCGCGGTGTCTGCCGCATCAATGCCATGTATTTTTAAGTTACAGTAATTTTAAAAATAATTCAAGGGGAAATAAAAAAGGGCAATCCGATATTTATCGAACTGCCCTGCTAAATGTTAATTTTTCATATCTCTCCGATGTAACTAGAGAGATTTTTTAACCAGAGGCTTTTTATTCAGGAATAAAAAGCCTCATGTTGAGATCACCCCAATCGCAAGGAAAGCCTTTCCAATCTACGGCTTCCCATGCATACCCTTCCCAGCCAGGTACGGGAAGGAACCTGACATGCTCGAAGGCAGGGTGTCCTAAACTGGGTTCCGGAGTTTCATTGTAGTAATTCACCCGAGATACCCAAGCCTCTTTGTTCGGATTCCAAGTAATAGAACCCGAGACCAGACAATCCACTTTTGAAGGATTAATCAAGTTCTTAATTTCAATCTCAAGTTGATTACCAAAGTAATTAAGTTCAAGATCGTTTAAGTCGCACGGGAAACCTTCCCAATCTAAAGTTTCCCAGTCTGTACCTTCCCAGTCTGGCACCGGTAAAAATTTAACATACTCAAAGACGGGATGCTCATTACCAGGTTCCGGGGTCCCGTTATAATAATTCACCCGTGCTACCCATTCGCCCTTATCCGGATTCCAAGTAATAGAACCCGAGACCAGACAATCCACTTTTGAGGTGTCCACTCGATGTTCTACCTCAATCTCGAGATTATTTTCAACCCTCTCCTCGTCAGAGCTTGAGCCCCCACTACCTAAGCTGAAAGCTATCCCTACCAAAACTACCGTTACCACTAAAATTATCCTTACTGTTCTCATCGCTTCTTCCTCCCATTTTAAGGTTGTTTTAAAATTGCTCTTAATTATTAAAGAACCCCAAACCTTAGCATATTTTAGTTCTTTTGTCAACTCAACAAACCTTAAGTTCAATAAGTAAGTACAACATTAAATTTTTGCTAAATCTTAGGTTGTAGTTCAAGAGAGGAAATAAAAGCACTACCCTAAAATGAATTTTAAGGGTAGAATAATTAACAGTTTTAAATTATCAGAAAAATAAATTAGAAATAACCTAAAAATGAAAAGATTTAAACCAATTGTTCTCGTAATCCTTGATGGTTGGGGGCACCAAGAAGAAAAGGAAGGAAATGCTATTTTAAATGCTAACTTACCAACCTTTGACAAGCTGGACCATTATTATCCCAAAGTATTTTTACAAGCTTCGGGTTTAGTCGTTGGCTTACCTTGGCTACAACCCGGTAATTCAGAAGTAGGGCATCAAATATTGGGAACGGGACAAATAATCTATCAGAATCTACCTCGTATTTTTACCGCTATCAGAAATGGAAGTTTTTTCAAAAATAAAACCCTACTAAATGTTCTACGCCAAGCTAAATTAAACCAAACTAATTTACATTTCTTCGGATTAGTAAGTGATGGAGGGGTTCATGCTCACACAGATCACCTCATTGCCTTGTTAGAAGTGGCTAAAGATCAAGGATTATCATCAGACAAAATATTTATTCATGTCATAACCGATGGACGAGATACCTCTCCTAAAAGCGCTGAAAAATATCTTAGTAAAGTTTTAAACTTAAATTTTGGAAGAATCGCTAGCATTAGTGGCAGATATTATGCCATGGACAGAAACAAAAATTGGGATCGTACCGAGAAAGCTTTTGCAGCTATGGTTAATGGTAAAGGGATTTTAGAAACTAATCCATCGGAAGCTATTAAAAAACAATATGCAAAAAAGATTACTGATGAATTTATGGAGCCTATTGTTTTGACCGATGACGGCAAACAGCCCATCGGCAAAATTCAAGAAAATGATACTGTTGTCTTTTTTAATTTTAGAAAAGACCGAGCTCGTCAAATAACCGAAGCTTTTGTAGTTCCTAACTTTGACAAGTTTGAATCTGCTACTAGACCTGAAAAAATAAGATTTGTTTGTATGTCTCAATATGAAAAAGGTCTGGACACCGAGTTAATCTTTCCTCCTCAAAAAATAACTTTAAGAATAAGTGAAATTCTTTCTAAGAAAAATTATCGACAGCTTAAAATAGCCGAAACGGAAAAATATGCTCACGTTACTTATTTCTTTAATGGAGGCAGAGAAAAACCATTTGAGGGAGAAGATCATATTTTAATCCCTTCAAAAAACAATCCTTCTTATGCTGAAGCCCCTGAAATGAGTGCTCGTGAGATTACGGCAGAATTATCCAAAAAAATTACTGAAAATATTTATGATTTTATTGTTGTAAATTATGCCAATTCAGATATGGTGGGTCATACTGGGGATTTAAAGGCAGCCGTAAAAGCAGTAGAAACAATGGGACAATGTTTAAAAGATTTGATGGAAACCGTAATTAAGGCAGGTGGTTGTCTCCTGGTTACCGCTGATCATGGCAATGTAGAACAAATGATTAATTTAAAAACCAAAGAAATTAATACTCAACATTCAAATAACCCAGTCCCCTGTTGGTTAGTTACTCCTGATAATTATAAAAAGAGAGAACCCCGCGAAATGATAGAAGGGAAAGCTCAGGGATTATTAATTGATATCCCACCCACTATTTTAGATCTTTTTGACATTAAAAAACCCTCTAAAATGAGAGGGGTAAGTCTATTAGAAATGTTTCGAAAAGAAAATCCTGAAGATTGACCTAGCGATTAAATAATTTTAGTTCCTTGCGAATCTGTCTCCGACGAATCTGTTTTAGTGTTATTTAAAAGAGTCCGAGCCTTCTCTCTTAAAATCCTTAATCTTGATGAGCCTTGATTTAAGGTGGCCTGATTAAAAACACCCTTCTGTCTATTAATCTCTGCTTCTGCATCATCCAACTCTTCCAAAAAGGCTACCAGATATTCATCAAGGCTTATTTCTTGATCTTGATTATTAGTTTCAGAAGAAACAATATGTCTAATTCTTAGACCAAGTTTTTTTAGGATGCCTTCCTTTTCTTTTCTGAGAGATTCTAGCTCTTCCAAAAAATTCTTACGAATCCTAATTTGTTCTTCTGGAGAGGATTGATTGTTGTTAGCTTTATTTTGCTCTAAATTATCCATGTGTTTATTTTACTTATTTCAGTTTACTCTTATTTAAAAAATTGAAAAGTGTTCGTATTTTTTTATCAATCACCTTTAGAAAAGTCATACCCCAAAGATTTATTTGTCAAAGCAATATAATGATGTCCTGTTTAGAAATATCTATGCCATAATAGTTTAGCTAACAGAATAGCGTTCCCGGCAGGACTTGAACCTGCGACCTCAACCTCCGCAAGGTTGCGCTCTATCCAGCTAAGCTACGGGAACAAACTTAGAATTTGATCAATCTCCCTATTGCATTAGTAATTTCCTCTTTATGTTCTTTTTCTGGAAGAAGCTTTAGAAGTTCTTTTCTGATTTCCACTGGATCTGCATCTCCAATAGGTAATTGAAGATAGGGAAAGTAAGTTTTTTTTCTAGCAATGCTGACATAGGAATCTTGAGGTAAACCATAAAAAATCCAAAAAGATTTTAGATTATTGAAACTATAAAATACCTGATCTGCTTCAATCCCTTTCTTCATTATTTTAAATTCAATCATCCTAGGTTCTTTTTTGAGATACAGACCACCCACAATAACAACCAAAATAAAAGTTATGCCCATCATCCAATTTCCCGTCCAAAAAGCTCCTATAATAACTGCCCCCATCAGGATCCCTCCTATTAAATACCATTTCTTTGTTCTTGTGTATTGTTCATATTCTCTAGCTTTCCAAGAGTAAACAATTTCTGGCTGTGATTGAGATTTTAGGGAAGAGGAAGAAGACGGAGATTGGTTCCCTGCCTTTTTTTGTTCTATTGTTTTTAAATCAATAATATTTTGCTTATTCATCGCAATGTTTTACCTATAAAAATAAATAAGGCATTAAAAGGTTCACTTTTTTACTTATACTTTTATTTTAACATTATCGTCCAATAAAAAACAGACTTTCTGTCTAGATTACTATCTTCTTAAATCGTATGTCTTTGCAACCGATTGGCAAATAAACAAATCACCATCAAATTTTTCAATATTAAAATTATCCATAGCTTTTATTGCTTGCGGATAAGAATCAAACTCTGCAAACAGCGTCGGCCCTGAGCCAGACAGCCCGCATTTATTAGCTGTTTTAGAAAAATAATGACAAGTTTCAGTAATAACAGGGCACATCTCTTCGACTAACTTAAAAAAACTTTTTTTTGTTCGGTCATAGTCATTGTACATTTGAGAAGTGCTAACTCTTTTATGTGGTCTTGCTAAAATATAAACTTTAGGAATTTTTGTATCTAGAAATTGAATTCCTTCACCTTTCCCAGTAACTAAAGCCTTTCCTGAATTTGAAATAAAAAATGGAAGATCACAACCAACCTCTAGAGCCACTTCCGCTAATTCTTTAAGTGAAAGCCCTAAATCATAAAGTTTATTCAGACCAATTATCACAGCCGAGGCATCACTAGAACCTCCTCCTAATCCCGAACTTACCGGAATGGCTTTTATCAAATGGATATTGCAAGGTAATTTTCTTTTTGTGTATTTTTCTAATTTATTTTTAGCTTGGGTTACTAAGTTTAAATTTGTTGCGCAAACAAGAGACCCTGTTAATCTAAACTTTTTACTTTTTGAAATTGTTAAACTGTCGTAAAGATCTACCGCTTGAAATACAGATTTTATTCTGTGATATCCATCGGAAAATTTACCTAGAATTTTAAAATCAAGATTTATTTTAGCGTAAGCTTTCACCTCAATTGCATTACTATCTCTGTTTTTAATCAAACTTTCTGCAATAATTAAATCATCAGGCACAGTTATTTTTATATTCTCAGCCTGCCCAGCAATCATTTTTATTTTATGCCCTAATTCTTCAACCAAAGAAGCGTCGTCAGTCCCCTCAAATTTATTTTTTTTAGCAGACTTGTAAGCTTCTCTCAGAATTTCATATTTAAACACTTGAGGAGTTTGAGCAAGCCTTAATTCACTTCTATTTACCGTCCTTTTGATAATTCTTTTTCCTTGTTTTACGGTATCTTTAACGGGAATAACTGGAACTGTAGCTCCCGATTTTTCAGTACTTTTGATACAATTTTCAATAACATTCTTACTGATTAATGGTCTTGCTATATCATGAACCAGGACTACACCGGCTTTTTTTATTTCATTTAATCCTCTGTAAACAGAATCTTGTCTTGTCAATCCTCCAGAAATTATTTTTTTAACCTTTTTAAATTTAGATTCTTGAACTATTTTTTTGCAATCGCTAACTCTATTTTTTCTAACAACTAAAATAATCTCATCGCACAGTTTAGATTCTTCAAACGGCAAAATTGAATGGACTAAAAGTGGTTTATTATCAAGTACGAGAAAGGGCTTGTCCTTTCCTCCCATTCTTTTGCCTTCCCCTGCTCCAACTAAAATAGCGATGTTCTTTTTTCTTTTAAGCGTAGTCATTATAATTTCTTAAAAATATCGTTCTACCCTCGCTTCTATCCTATTCTTTTTTTGCCATAAATAATAGACTTAACTATTGTTAACTTTAATCTTTATCCCATTTACCAAACTTCCCTTCGTAATTTGAGCCTTGATCTATTTTGTTGTCATAATAATCAAGACCAGGCTTTTTGGCTGATGGATCCTCAATAGCTCGAGGGCCACCATCCTCTTCCTCGTATATCTTCCCTATCATTTCTGTAATTCTCGCCTCTTGATCGGCACTTATTTCTACCCCTAGTTCAGCTTCTAGCTTGGCAAAAAGTTCAGCTTCTTTTTTCTTTTGAATTTCTTTTTTAGTGTCAGGGTTAATGTCGGATGTAGGTACTTGCTCAAGTTTACTCATAGTTTTGAATTAATATTTAGAACTATCTTTTTTTGATTTTTTAAGTAATTTAAGTGAATTAACAATAACCTTCCAATGCTGGGTGATATGAACGGCTATAAGAATTATGAAAATTGGCTTAATAGCGTTAGCAAATGGGAAATTAATAAAATTTGATACTATCATTAGCCCAAATATTAATATCAGTAACCAATTTATAATCCAAATACTTTTTTTCATAAAACTAAATTAAATTATTATTTATTTATTAGAAACAAGAAGGCGACTTTTCACTTCTTTATCTACCGCCAAAATATCTTCAAGTGTTGGCTTTCTTACTGTTCGGTGTTTTTCAAGTTCTTTTTGTACCAATTGCTCTATTCCAAAATAGCCTATCTTTCCTCTCATGAAAAGCTCTACGGCAGCTTCGTTAGCAGCGTTTAATACAGCAGGAGCGGTTCCTCCTTCTTCACCTGCATCGTAAGCGTGTCTTAAACAAGGAAATTTATTCAAATCGGGAGGAGAAAACTCCATAGTATTTAGTAAGTTGAGATCAAGCTCTTTTAAATCAGGATTTTTGAGTCTCTGAGGATAAGTCAAGGCTAGTTGAATAGGTGTTTTCATAGTAGCCTCTCCTATTTGAACCTTAAGAGCACCGTCTTTAAAGGCCACCATAGAATGTGCCAAGCTCTGAGGATGGATAAGAACTTCTATCTTTTTATAAGGAATTTTAAAAAGCCAATGAGCTTCAATAACTTCTAAGCCTTTATTCATTAAAGTGGAAGAATCAATGCTTATTTTGCCTCCCATTGACCAGTTAGGATGAGCAACAGCTTCTTTTACTGTTGCCTTCTTTAGTTTTTTAAGCGAAGTGTTTAAAAATGGTCCGCCACTACAAGTCAAAACAATTTTTTGGATACTTTCTTTCTTCTCTCCCATAAGACACTGGAAAATAGCTGAATGTTCTGAATCAACAGGGAAAAGACTAGCTTTGGGATTTTCCCTTAAGGCCTTATTGACTATGCTCCCTGCCGCTACTAAAGTTTCCTTGTTAGCAAGAGCTACTGTCTTTTGAGATTTTATAGCTTCCAATGTAGGTATTATTCCTATAGAGCCCACCACTGCATTAAAAACCAAATCCACTTTCTCTTCCGAGGCTAATTCAGCAAACCCGTCTATTCCTTCCAAAACTTTTATTTTAGCCAAACTCCCTCCGGCTAACTTTAATTCTTTTCTAAGATGTGCAGCCGATTTTCTGTCCATCATAGCAATCTTGGCAGGGTTGTATTCTTGCGCCTGTTTCAAAATACTTGCAACATTAGTATTGGCTGCCAAAGCCCTGATGCTAAATAAATCCGGGAATTTCTTTATCACTTCTAGTGTTTGTGTTCCTACAGAGCCAGTGGACCCCAGAATGGTGATTTTTCGTCTTCTTGTTTTTACTTTTTCCATTGAAAAACATTGAAATATTAAAAATTTTTCTTTAATTTACAGAAATCTCATCTTTTCTGCCAGCAATCAATCCTCCTCCCATTTTCCATATTTCCCTTGATAGTGTATATCTCCCCCCTTTTCTTCATGGTCTCTCTTGTTATCATAATAATCCAAACTAGGTCTTCTTGCGTCAAAAATATGATCAGGACTGGTATCTATTTCCTCCATAAACATCTGCTTTACTTTTTTGGTTCTTTTTTGTTTTACTCTTCTAGTCTTCTTTTTTGTTATTTCTTCATTATCCTTTTGAGTTGGGCTTTCAAGCTCAGGCTCAGTTTTAGAAACAGATGCTTGCTCAAATTTATTCATGTTAATAAATTAATATCTAGAACTATCTTTAATCATAATAATAAAATTACCAAGCATTACATTGTCTATACTAGCACATACCTGTTCATAATTCCAAAAAGTATGCTATAACAATACTAGAGAAAATTGGAAATTCTAAATTAAAAATTTAAAATTAAGGAAAGATTTTTTTTAATAAATAGTTGTAAGTTATGAGTTGTAAGTTAGAAGTTGTGTACAAGGAGAGGTGACTGAGTGGTCTAAAGTGACAGTCTTGAAAACTGTTGAACCTTAACTGGTTCCGGGAGTTCGAATCTCCCCCTCTCCGCTAAGTGATAAATGTTCGCCACGTCATCCGACGTGGCGCCCGGCGCATGCCGGGCGAATCTCCCCCTCTCCGCAAGTTTGAGTTTTAGATTAAATCAGCTATTTCAATTTTTTATGGCAAAGCCACCAGTCATAACATTTAAATTCTCCTGCTTTTGATTTTTTGATTCTATCCTTTGCTGTTTTAACATCAGTAGCCGGAGGGATTATCACATGATCTTTTAAAATTTCATTATTGGGCCAATTAGCTGGCATAGCCACTTTATTTTTATCAGCAATTTGTATTGCCTTCACTATTCTTAATATCTCGTCCATATTTCTACCTAATTCTTGTGGATAATAAAGCATTGTTCTAATTTTAGAATTTGCATCAACCACAAATACAGCTCTCACTGTGTTTGTTCCTTTCCCCGGATGAATTATACCAAGAGTGTCCGCTACTTTTCCTGTGTCTGCAATTATTGGGAATTTAATCTCTACACTCATATTATCCTTTATCCATTCTTCCCATTTTATATGTGCGAATACTTGGTCAACACTTAAGCCAATCAACTCACAATTCAATGCTTTAAATTTATTGTATCTTTGTTGAAAGGCAATGAATTCTGTGGTACATACCGGTGTAAAATCTGCCGGATGGCTAAATAACACAAACCATTTTCCCTTAAAATGTGTGGGTAGTTTAATTTGCCCCTGAGTTGTTTGAACCGTTATTTCAGGGAAACAATCTCCTAATAAAGGCATCCCTTTTTTTTCATCTTGAGTGTTTTGTGCGTTTTCCATAATATTTAAATTAAAAATTAAAGGTTACAAATGTTATTATTTTTAGTATACCATTTTTTTAATATTTTTCATTCTTATTCATCTGATAGACTTTCGTTATTTCTTATAACTTTGTTTTTTTGTTTTGGATTTTAGGCAGAAGGGTTAGAGGTTCACCCTGTTAAATAGCGAAGCTAAGTCAAAGACTTATTTAACAGGATGGATTTCATTTTTCAAAACTCATTATTTTAGAATATCTAACTTAAACATTTTCTTTAAGGATCTGCCAATAAATGATTCTGGGGTATTCATTAATACATTTTCAATATCAACCCATTCAAATCCTGAAACTTCTTCTAATTGAAGATTTATGTTTTTAGTTTTTGTCCTAAAAATATACATAAAGTCATAATGATAATGTTTCTTTTCTTGTTTCTTTTTATTCTCTGGGATTAAATGAGTTTCTATAAATATAGGAATACCTGTTTTTTTGTGCCAACGATCCAAAACAATATCTTTAATCCCAGTTTCTTCTTCAACTTCTCTTATCGTGGCATCAATTACAGATGGATCTGTTTCATCTACATGCCCCCCCGGTTGAATATACATCTGCAATTTATTATGAAATATTGTTAATACCTTGTTCTCCTTCAAAATTAAAGCATTGGCGACAACATGCCCAGTAAAATTTTTTCTATCAAAAAAATTTATACAATCTTTTGTTTGATTTTTAAGAAGTTTTAAATTCTTTTCATCTTCGGGAAATTTCTGAAAATACTTTCTAATAATTTTTACTGTATTCTTCATAATTTAGACATTAATCCTTATATGTTAATCTTTAAAATTTTATTTAGCCAAGAATTTGCAATTCTCTTTTTTATTTTATCAAATCCATCATGGATATCATTATCAAGATTATTTTTTGAAAGTTCTATGACTGTATCAATCATTTCTTTCTGGACTAACAAAATAAAATCATCAACAACAGCTCCATGAATAAAATTGACCGCATTTCCCTCATTTACAAGAAAAAAATAATGTCCATTTTTTTCATATTTGGTTATATATTTTGACACCTTCTCAGTTTCATAGTTTCTCTTTAGCCAAGATAAGTCCATTTCATCATCTGATGAAGTAATAGAAAATAAAAAAGACCCGTTATGTATGTATCTATATTCCTCTTGTTTTAGAGAGAGACTTCCTGTTGCTAGAAAAAGAATTTCCGCCTCTTTTATAGCATTTAATTTATTGTCAATTTTAGCTCCCCTTGAATGAGCAATTATTAAATTAACTGGATTAATATCAAATATGGATACTTGCGAACTCTTACTCATTATACTTGATAAAATACCATTACCAATTTTTCCGATTCCGATAATTCCGATCCTCTTTCCATTCATTAATATTCCTTGCTCCCTTAATAAAGCCTCTGCTGAAAAAACTACTGCTTGCCCAACCAAATAATCTTCATTTTCTTTCAGTAAACTTCTTGCAACAGAAATAACCGGATATTTTAGTTTTTGTCGCAAATATTTTTGATAACCATTTTCCGTGTCTTCAATAATACCAATGAATCTATCTCCAAATTTATCCTTTACGGCATTTCCGATTTGAGCAAAATAACCACCGATGTCAAGAAACGCAATCTTATTGTTCTCAGGTATTTTTTTCAATAGATTTACTACTTCCTCAGCATTATTTACTCCTTCTCTTGAAAGGTTTAACATCTTTTGCTTTGGGAAAAACTTTAATAACTCTTGATTTATAGATTTTTGTTTTGGGATGATAGCTTCAAGACTAAAGTATTTATCCAAAGTTTTTATATAAGGAATACCCGTATCTATTATATGAGCAACAATTATAATACTGATATTTTTAGAGATGTTAATATTTTTATCTAAAAAATTATCAGAAAAGAAAATTTCTCTATATTTTGCTTTTTGATTAATTATATAATTCATAATAACAATCTTTTTAATTATCTTTATATGTTCGTTTTCTGTAGCAAAGCGGAAGAAAACACAATATATTCTCCTTTTTAATAAAAAAATCAAATTTATCCCCTTTCAGAAAACCTATTGTCATTATATATTAAGAAAAATATTTTTTGAATGGCGTTTAACGTTTGCGAGTATCTGAAGCTTCAGTATATGCAATGTTTTGCAAAGTAAGACGAAGTAAAATATGGGAGAGTGAAATGCAACGAGCGAACCGCATATACTGTGTTAAGTGATCCGAACGAAATAAAATAGAGCAAGAGCGCAACGGG
>JAYEHH010000030.1:0-9560 GCA_034716235.1 Patescibacteria group bacterium
CCGATGAATTAATTTCCTTAGTTTCTGCTGCTTCCATCATTGCCAAAGTAACCAGAGATAGAATCATTGTTAAATTAGCCGAACAATATCCTCAATATGGTTTTGAAAAACATAAAGGGTATGGCACCCGGAAACATTTGAATGCTTTAGAGAAGTATGGGCCTTGTCCAATTCACCGAAAAAGTTTCCAGCCAATAAAAAATATGCTTCTAGAAAAAAATGATTTTTAGAGAAAAACTATTAAAAGAAGATTTTTTCCTTCAAAAAACTGAAAAAATAGCCAGTGAGCTTCTGGGAAAAGTCCTCACTAGAAAAATAGGCAAACGAGAAATTTCAGGAATAATAACTGAAACGGAGGCTTATTTGGGTTTAGAGGATAAAGCTTGCCATTCTCATAAAGGATTGACTCCCCGCACTAAAGTTATGTTTGGTCCTGCTGGTCATTGGTATGTTTATCTGGTTTATGGAATGTATCACTGTTTAAACTTAGTCACCGAATCAGAAGGAAATCCCTGCGCTGTCTTAATTAGATCATTGAAGCCTCTCTCTGGTGTAGCTTCTGATATAAAAACTGATGGTCCCGGAAAGCTTTGTAAAGCATTTAAAATAAACAAAACATTTAATGGCAAGGAAGCAAATCAATCAAACTCTGGTTTATATCTTCAAGATCAAAATATTTCACTCCTTCCTAGAGAAATTAAAAAGGCTAAACGCATTGGAGTAAATTATGCCGGAGAAAAATGGAAAAACAGGTTGTTGAGATTTTATGTGGAGGAGTTTTGAGAAGGGGTTGAAAATTTCTTTTATTTAGACTATCATTGCCAGTATTAAAAAATAATCTTTTTACCGTGGCTGTACCCAAACAGAAACAATCCAAATCTAGAACCAGAAGGCGTCGATCTCATCATGCCCTAAAACCTACCCAGTTGGTAAAATGTAGTCATTGTGGCAAGATGAAATTAAATCATACCATTTGTGACCATTGTGGTTATTACAAAGGTCGTCAAGTTATTGATGTCCTTGCTAGGAAAAAACCTAAAAAGAACTCCTAGGACTAATAAAAAGTTATAAGGTTGTTGACTTTACAAACTTTATAACTTTATGAACTTTATAACTTTACGAACTTTTATGAACAGTAGACACCTTAGCAGACAAGTTGCAATGCAAACCCTATACGAGGGGGACTTCAAGCAATTGAAAGAAAAGGAAGTTTTAAAAATAGCAGACCGCAATATTAAAAAATTTGAGGGTAGCGTTGATTATGATTTTGTGACTAAATTAATAAAGGGAACTATTGCTAAGAAAAAAATCGTTGACAAACTGATTGAGAAGGCTGCGCCTGAATGGCCATTAGACCAAATAGCCGGCGTGGACCGCAATATTCTCCGTCTTGGAATTTATGAACTTCTTTTCCAGAATCATGATGAGGTCCCCCCTAAAGTAGCCATCAATGAAGCCATTGAATTAGCCAAAGCTTATGGAGGACAAGCTTCTGGGAAATTTATCAATGGAGTAATGGGCACCATTTATCGTGAGATTGGAGAGCCTATGAAAGAAGATTAATCAATAAATAAACATAAATAATGCCTCAAGATTTAAGAACAATACCTAAAAGTCTTATTGAAAAATTAGGCATCAAGTTTAAAGATATAAATTTATTAAAAACTGCCTTGACTCATCGTTCTTATTTAAACGAACATCGCAAAAATAACCTAGAGCATAACGAAAGACTGGAGTTTTTAGGGGATGCAGTTTTAGAATTGATTACCACTAAATATCTATATTCTCATTATAACAAGCCAGAGGGAGAGTTGACCAACTTAAGAGCTGCCCTAGTTAAAGGAGAAACGTTGACTAAAATAGGAAAGGAGCTTAAAATTGATAGTTATCTTTTTTTAAGTAAGGGAGAAGCAAAAACTAACGGTCGTAGCCATAATTATATTTTAGCCAATACAATAGAGGCCGTTATAGGAGCTATGTATCTTGATCAAGGGATTAAGATTGCTGAACAATTTATTGCTAAATACATCATTGTAAAACTTCCTTCAATAATAGATAATCAACTTTATCGAGATTCTAAGAGTCTTTTTCAAGAAAAGGCTCAGGAAAAAGAAGGAATAACTCCTTCTTACAAGTTGGTGGCTGAAAATGGACCAGACCATAATAAACATTTCAAGGTTGGAGCCTATCTTGATTCATCGTTAATAGCTGAAGGAAAGGGTGATAGTAAACAAGAAGCCCAACAGAATGCAGCTGCCGAGTCTTTAAAGGTCAAGAATTGGAATTAAAAACTTTATAAACTTCCACTATGCCCGAAGTAGAACATCTTGGACAATATGACGCAGGACCTTCCTACAAAAAAATAATCTCTGGTTTTATTTTGGCGGTTATTGTTATCTCCCTTGGAGCTGTTTATTTTGTTCTTTCTCGAGTAACCATAACTCTTCTGCCTAAAACTGAAACTAAAGAATTATCCATTGATTTAACTCTTGACTCTCAATCTAGCGGTATTGATTTTGATAATAATATCATCCATGGTGTTTTACTTTCTAAAGAGAATCAAAAAACTGTCCCCTTCAACAACATTCCTCCCAAAAGAATAGAAGAAAACGCTACCGGGGAATTAACCATTCATAATGGTTACACTAGGGCTCAAGGATTTAAAAAAGGTGAAGTTTTAGTTACTACTGGAGAAATTTCTCCTCAAAAAGTAGCTTTAAAAGAAAATGCCATTGTGTATCGGAATCAAACAAAAACTGTGGCTGTATCTGCCGTTGAAAAAGGTATCGCTGGACAAATTCCTCCTTCACAATTCGTTTTTGAAAAATACGACGATTTTATGAACGAGCATGTTAAAATAACCAGTGCTGAAACTTTCAGCGGTGGTGTTAGAACGGCTACTTTAGTTACCGAAAATGACATTGAGGTCGCTCGTAACAAAATTTTTGAAGAAATAGTTGAGAAAAATTTTAGCGAGTTAAATAATGATATCCGAGAAGGAGAAGAATTGTATCGAGAAAATTCAATAAACACTATTACTTCTTTCCATTCCAGTGTCGCTGCTCCATTCGAAACAGACCATTTTGAAATTAACATGACCGCTAAAACTACTGTGGCTATCTTTAAAAAAGCTGATTTACTTGCTATTCTTGAAAACAAATTAAGAAATATGGCAGATAACAACCAAGAATTTCTTGGTTATAGTCCGGAAGATTTATCATTTAAAGTAAGAAAGCTGTCCACGGAAAATCAATCGGCTGATTTAGAGATTAAGATTAATGGAAAATTTCAACCTAAGCTTTCTACAAAAATATTTAACAAGGATGAAATTAAAGGTTACAATAAAAGAGCTTTAGAAGCGCATTATAGAAATTTTGATGATTTAGAACGGATTAAGGTTCGTTTTTGGCCAAGTTTTCGTAAAACGGTTCCCGAGATGAATAGTCGTATTATAATTGAAATTCAAAATTAAAATGAAATTACTTATCCAACTTATCGCTAACCCCTTAGCCCTTATGGCAGCTACTTACCTGCTCCCAGGAGTTAGTTTCATGGGTTCTTGGTGGCAACTTTTGATTGCTGGATTAATCTTAGGATTGCTAAATTCTTGCATTAAGCCAATGCTGAAATTTTTTCTTCCTCCTTTTATTTTAATAACCCTAGGATTTTTTACAATTACCATCAATATTTCTCTTTTAGCCTTATTGGCCTTGATAATTCCAAATCTATCAATTTCTGGTATTTGGCCAGCTTTCTGGGGAATAATAATTATTAGTTTGACCAATTATTCCATAAATACAATAATGGATTATAAAGATTAGAATTATGTTAACTATCGTTATTGACTACATTAATATTATTTCTGCCGTTTTGATTATCATTTGCGTTCTGCTTCAAAACAGAGGCTCTGGTCTTTCTGGAACTTTTGGCGGAGATTCTGAATCTTACTATACTCGCCGTGGAATGGATAAGGTTCTATTAATAACAACCATAATTTTATTAATAGTTTTTATAAGTTCTACCCTACTAAGATCAATTATTAATTAACTTTTTATTCCAGTGAAAGAACTAAAACTTTTAGATAAAATTAATAAATTATTAAGACTAACTCCTTTTTTTCTTCAAAAATTAGGTGAATCTTTAAGATTAAAAGAAAGAGCTCTGATTCTGGGAGGACTTTTTATTTTCTTTAGTTCTTTGGCTTGGTACTCAATCAATTTTTATATTGCCAATACAGAAATTGTGCCAGCTCACGGTGGAACTTACATGGAAGGAATCGTTGGAAAACCCGAGTACTTAAACCCCGTTTTAGCTAAAGGGAATGAGGCCGATTTAAGCCTGAGTGAGATTATTTATTCAGGACTCATGAAGTATGATGAGAACAATCAATTACTAAATGATTTGGCTTCTGGTTGGCAAGTTAATGAAGCTAAAACTCAATACATTATTGATCTTAAGAAAAATGTTTTATTTCATGATGGACATCCATTAACAGCAGAAGATGTTCTTTATACTGTAAATATCATTCAAAATCCTCGTTATCAGTCACCCTGTAGGCTTAATTGGGTAGGAGTAGAAGCTGAAACTCGAGGAGACTATCAAATAGTTTTCACTCTTAAAAAACCTTTCGTTCCTTTTCTTCATAACTTAACTTTTGGTGTCCTCCCTAAACATATCTGGAAAGATATAGGCCCAGAAGAATTTCCACTTTCAGAATTCAACAAAGCTCCTATTGGCACAGGACCCTACCGCTTCCATCGCCTAATAAAAGAGAGTAAGGGCACAATAAGCCAAATAGTTTTAAAAGCTAATGCTAATTATTATTTAGAAAAACCCTATTTAGAAACTCTACTTTTTAAATTTTATCCTAGCGAAGAAGTAGCCTTAGATGCTCTAAAGAAAAAAGATGTCTTGGCAATCAATGACCTGACTCACCATAATTCTCAGAACATTAACGAAGAAAAAATTAAATTACATCAGATTTCTCTTCCCCGTTATTATGCAATTTTCCTCAATATCTACACCAGCCGTAATTTAGCCGATGATGATACCCGCAAAGCATTAGCCTGGGCGACTTGCCAAGAAAAAATAATAGATGAAGCTCTTTACGGCAAAGGTAAGGTAATAGACTCGCCGGTTCTAACAATTCCTATGGATGAGGTAGAAGATTTCAAAAAAAGAGGTTGTTCTTCCGACAAGGCTAAAGAAATTTTAGAAAAAGCTGGATGGGAACTAAAAGATTATACCCCCGAGGAGAACGAGGAAGAAAATGATGCGACAGAAACAGAGGAAGAGAACAAACCTGAAGAAAATAGCGAGGATGAGAACAATGAAAATGCAGAAAAGCAGGTAGAAACTAAACAGATTTATTTTGACAAAGATGACCAACCTTTAACAGTAACAATCACGACCACTGATTACCCAGAGTTGGTAAAAACTGCTGAGACTGTCCAACGACAGTGGGAAGAAGCAGGAATTTTAGTAAAACTAGAAATTTTATCTATTGGAGATTTATTGAATAGTAAAATAGAATCTAGAGAATACGAAGCTTTACTTTTTGGAGAGACATTGAATGTGGACCCTGACCCTCGTCCCTATTGGCATTCTGGAGAAAGAAAAAGCCCTGGACAAAATTTAGCTAATTACAATAGTGAAAAGGCGGATAAACTTTTAGATGAGGGTAGACAAGAAACTAATGAGGAAACACGTACCCAGCTTTATCGAGAATTTCAACTCTTGATCAATAAAGATATCCCAGCCATCTTCCTTTATTCTCCTTATTATCTTTTCCCGGTAAATAAAGTTGTGAAAGGAATTACTTTGGAGTCAATTGGAGTTCCTTCCAAGCGCTATTCCGACATAGCTCATTGGCATTTAGAAGAAAAGAGAACTCGAAAGCAATAAAAATAGTTTTGAATAATTTTTACTTTAAAAAATTATAATGGAAAAACAAAACACAGCCACAATAGACAAAAATAATCTAAGACAAGTAATAATTGATACCCCTAATCAATTTATTAAAGGTCTTGAGGTTGCTGGTAATATTGGCCTTCAAGAAAAGTTTGATTCAATAGTTGTCTGTGGCATGGGAGGTTCAGCCATGCCGGGTTATTTATTGAAAACAATTGCCAAAGTTAGGGTTCCCGTTTTTGTTCATACTAGCTATGGAATCCCCTCTTCGTTAACAAAAAATCCTTTATTTTTTATAAGCTCTTTTTCTGGCAATACGGAGGAGACAATAGCTGCCTATGATGAAGCTAAAAAAAATTATTCAGTGATTGGTTTTTCCAATGGAGGAAAATTAGCCGAAAAATGCCAAGCCGATGATACTCCTAGTGTTACTTATAATGTAACGGATAAATTTTTCCAACCTCGTTGTGCATTAGCGCTGGCTTTTTCTGCCATGGCTAAAGTGGCTGCAAACTCTAATCTAATTGATGAAGTAGATGTTTCTTTAAAAAATGTAGCTTCCTTTCTGGAACAAAGCATTGAAGCCGGTTTAGAAAAAGATGGTCAAGCCGTTGCTGGAAAAATTAAAAGAAGGATTCCTATTTTTTATGCCAGCTACGAATCAAGATACGTTGCTATGATAAATAAAATAAAAGTCAACGAGAACGCTAAGCTTCCTGCTTTCTGGAATTACTACCCAGAATTGAATCATAATGAATTTAATGGCTATTTGAATGGTGCCCCTGATAGTTTCGCTGTTATTTCATTGCAAGACCCAAAAACTCATCCTCAAAACATAAAAAGAGACCAAATAACTAATGACCTCTTGACAAAAATGGGATATAGTGTAGTATGTATAAAAGCTAAAGGAATAAGTATGTTCCAAAGATTTTTTTATCTCTTAACTTATGGCGATTGGATTGCTTATTATTTAGCAATTTCAATAAACCAAGATCCTACTCCCGTAAAGATGGTAGAAGAACTTAAAAAGAAGCTTACTTAAAACCAATTTTGTTTTATCTTATCTTATTTTCACTCCTCTAAATTTATTCTAGCTTTTTTATTTTTTGGCAAACAAAAAGGTAATTTAATTTAGTTTAAAGAAAAAAATAGTTAGCGCTGTTCGTTTATTTTTCATTTCCAGCTTAAAGCCGAGATGGTGAAATTGGTAAACACGCTAGCTTCAGGAGCTAGTGGATTTTTTGTCCTTGAGGGTTCAACTCCCTCTCTCGGCACAATATGTAAAATTCCTTAACCTTCTTTTAGATTATAAAAACTTTCAAAATAAAGTACTTTAAATTCACAAAAATAAAAAGGAAACTAAATCACAAAATTAATTTTTAAACAATAATAATTTAACTAAATTTAACTAAAATGATTCAAACAACAAATCGGAGTTCCAGTAACACTAGAACTCGTCATCGTACAAATACCACCCCTACTCGTTCCTACACTAAAAGCCCTGCGAATAAAGGTGGTCAATCAAAAAATTACAGAGCCGGAGGAATAAATATAAAAGGAGCAAAAAATTCAACCAATAACACAGTTGATCCCGTTAAGGATAAACTAAGAATTATTCCCTTAGGCGGATTAGAAGAAATTGGTCGCAATATGACCGTCTTTGAATATAACAACGACATCATCATTGTTGATATGGGAATGCAATTCCCAGACGAAGAAATGCCTGGAATTGATTATGTTATTCCTAATTCTCGCTACTTAAGAGATAAAACAAGTAGAATTCGTGGAGTGGTTGTCACTCACGGACACCTTGATCATATTGGAGCTATCCCCCATCACATGAAAGTGCTAGGAAATCCTCCAATTTATACAGGCAGAATGACTAAGGCTATTATTGCTAAACGTCAAGAAGAATATCGTGGTAATCCTAAACTTAACATCACAGAGGTGGTCCCAAACGACAAAATTAAGTTGGGTTGTTTTGAGGTAGAATTTATCCATGTGTGCCATTCTATCCCTGATGCCTTAGGATTAGCCATTCATACACCAGCAGGCACCGTAATCCATACCGGAGATTTTAAATTTGATCAAAACCCTGTTGGAGAAGAGCCCACCGATATTGGTGCAATCGCTCTTATTGCCAAGAAAGGAATTTTAGCCTTAATGAGCGATTCAACCGACGCTGCTATGCCTGGATTTACAATTTCAGAAACCAAGGTTAAAGAATCTTTTGAAAAAATTATTCAAAAGGCCGAAGGCAGAATTATTGCTGGTACTTTTTCAACACTTTTAACTAGGATCCATCATATGGTAGAAATGGCAGAAAAATATGACAAGAAAGTCGCCGTTGACGGCTTTAGTATGAAAAATACCGTAGCAATCGCTAGAAAGATGGGTTATATCAAAGCCAAAGAAAGTACTTTCATCGATATTTCTAAAGTAAATGATTACCCCCTAAATAAGGTAATTATTATGTGTACTGGTGCTCAAGGAGAAGGTAATGCCGTCTTAATGAGAATCGCTAATGGAGAACATAGATACGTTACTCTCGTAAGAGGAGACACCATCATTTTTTCCTCTTCAGTCATCCCCGGCAACGAACGCACCGTTCAAAAAGTAAAAGATAGCCTATATAAAAAAGGGGTGAATGTTATCCACTACAAGATGATGGATGTTCACTCTGGTGGACACGGTAAAAGTGAAGACTTGAAGCTAATGATTAATCTCGTTAAGCCTAAATATCTAATTCCTATCCATGGCAATCATTATATGTTACGACTCCATGGTAAATTAGCCAAAGGACTTGGCATGGCCGACAAAAATATTCTTATCGGTGAAAATGGCCGAATTATGGAATTTGATAAAAAGGGAAACGGAGGGTTAACTCATATAAAAGTACCCGCTAACTATGTTATGGTAGATGGACTAGGCGTGGGAGATATTGGCAACGTAGTTCTTAGAGAAAGAATGCAGATGTCTCGAGATGGAATGTTTACAGTGATAGTTACTATTGATGCTAAAACTGGTGAACAAATCGGTAACGCCGATTTAATTTCTCGTGGCTTTATTTATATGAAAAATAATCAGGAACTTTTAAAACAAACTCGCCAAGTAATCAGAGACTTAATAATTCAAAAAACAGGAGGCGGACATGCTATTAATTGGGAATATGTCCGCAATGCCATTAGGGATGAAGTGGGGCAATTCCTATTTAATAAAACCCAAAGAAGACCAATGGTTTTACCGGTGGTTATTGAAGTTTAGCTTATTGTCCTGTATGCTTTGTTATGGGTTAATGGTTGATAATTGTGAAGCTAGTTAGCTTTTTCCCCTGTCATCCCCGTCCCGTCATTCGACAGGATAAACTCCAGCTCGCCTCGCTGTAGCTTTGACGAAGCGGGCGGGAATCTCGCTCGAAGAGCGACCAGCCAGCCTCGCCGAGTCTAGGCGGGCCTTTGGCTGGCGATTCCTTTTCCCCACATTGCCAAGTTAGTTTTTCCTAAATTTGCTCGGGACCCCCGTTAGCCTCGCCGTATCACAAAATTGTAATGGGTACATTGGTTAGCGAGCTTAGGCGGGCTGGAGTATCACCCAACGAATGCAGGGGGGTGGCAAGTGAACACGGTGATGACAAACAAAAAGATGCTGTC